>JBKCGZ010000088.1:0-4152 GCA_046303115.1 Bacteroidota bacterium
CCTTTCTCGCGGATATTATTATCAATCAAATACTGAAGTTCATTTTTAAGGTTATCACCGTCCTTGATATAGTAAATACCAATGATGGCTAAATCACTTACAAAAGTTTGTGGCTTCTCAACAAAATCAGTGATCGTATTATCAGCTTCAGTTTTTACCACACCAAACTGACGAGGGTCGTCGATTTTCTTTACCCAGATTACTCCATCGCAATTAGGATCCATCGAAAAATCAGCACTAAATAAAGTATCAGCAAACGCAATAACAACTGGTCCTGTTAGCGCCGATGATGCACATAAAATAGCATGCGCAGTACCAAGTGGTTCATCTTGATAATGGATACTTCCTTTCGCTCCTAAGCTCTCCGCGATAGCAACTAAATTATCTTCCGCTTCTTTTCCAAAATGTCCAACAACATACGCAATCTCCTCTACTTTTTGATTACACATGCGTGTGATATCTTCTACTAAATGCTGCACGATTGCTTTCCCTGCAACAGGCACTAATGGTTTTGGCGTTGTTAAAGTGTGAGGGCGCATACGCTTACCCATTCCCGCCATTGGTACAATTATTCTCATAAGTTTATTTTTTTCCTGTAGAACCAAAGCCGCCAGCACCGCGTTCTGTTTCTGCTAATTCTGTTACACTGTTCCACTCAATACGGGCATGTGCTGCAATTACCATTTGGGCAATTCGTTCTCCGTCTTTTATTTCAAAATCTTCCGCACCATGATTAATCAATAATACCTTCACCTCTCCTCGGTAATCGGCGTCGATAGTACCAGGACTATTTAACACGGTAATGCCATGCTTAAAAGCTAATCCGCTACGGGGTCTGATTTGAGCTTCATATCCTTCGGGAAGCGCAATAAAAAGTCCGGTAGGCACCAATAAACGTTCACCTGATTTCAATAAAAGGCCTTCTGATAAATTGGCTCTTAAGTCCATGCCCGCCGATGCTACTGTTTCGTAGGCTGGCAATGCATGTTTCGATTGATTAATAATATTGATCTTCATTCGCTAAATCAAAGGCGAAAATACTCTATAAATCCATAAAATTTACCTTTTATAATTACTATTTTAACCGATGGCGTGTTGATATCGTAAAGAAATTTAAGGGGAGGTTGTAAGGAATTAAATAAATCTGCGACTAAACATTAAAAAGCACTGATTGTTATACAACGCAGGCTATCTGTTTAACCTCTTAAAAACAAAAGCTATGAAATCACGAAGCACCCTCCTCCTTTTGCTCGTATCTGGCCTATTCTTCTTCGGATGCAGCTCTCAAGCACAAAAACCAACTAGTCAAACTCAAAACAAAAAGAATATGCAAACTACGAATCAAAAAAATCCTTTTTACTCTAGAACCGATACTACACAATTAAACGTTTCCGACGAACAATGGGAAAAAGTACTGCCAGAAGATGTTTATTACATTGCCCGCAATAAAGGAACGGAGCGAGCATTCACAGGAAAGTATTGGGACTTTGAAGGCAACGGAACATACTATTGCGCATGTTGTGGTAATGCCCTTTTTAAGTCGGATGCTAAATTTGGAAGCTCCTGCGGATGGCCAAGCTTTTATGAGTCGATACGCCCTAATAGCGTAATTTATAAGGAAGACAACACTTATGGCATGAGCCGCGTTGAGGTGCTTTGCGGAAGATGTGATGGACACCTCGGACATATATTTGATGATGGTCCGGCACCAACATACAAGCGTTTTTGTATGAATTCCATTGTGTTAGACTTTGAGCCTGACCAAAAATAAAGTCAATAAAGGTTAAATTTTAGAAGTCCCGGGAGCCATCTCGGGACTTTTTTATTGGCCTTCTGGCAACCTTTTAAATCTTATCAAGTATAACGGCCCTAGTGAATTAGATAAAATCGAATGCGAAATGTTAATCTCAGGAAGAACACTCATTAAAATTGGAATAGTCGTATTAATGGCATTAATAGTACTACTCCTTTTAAACCCATAATCGAATAACAAAATCTGTTATGAAAACGATAAAAAATTATTGGAAGGCAATCTCAACAAAATGGCATTGGATGTTATTTACCATGATCACTGTGTTTGTTGTGGCGGCCTTTTATTTATTTGTTAAACCAACAGTTTATCAATCAACAGCAGTTGTAAAAATTGATTTGATTAACCAGTCCATCAATAATAACTCAAACACTAAGGATGTTACTGCAGAATTAGAGACGATAAAATCGAAAGCACTTTTTGAAAAGGCATTAGCAACAACCGATTTTAATGTAGCCTACTTTATCAAAGGGAACTTCAGAAATACAGAGATCTATAATCATGCTCCATTCACTGTCGATAGTTTTATTGCTAAACCAGGCTTTGATAAGCGCGCCTATTACTTTCAGTATTTAGATGCTAGTCATTATTCGATTAATTACTCAACGCCTACTACTGATAAAACAATTGTTGCAACGTTTGGTAAGGTGATAAAAGATGATGGTTGTTCTTTCATCGTGAATAAATCAAACAACAAAAATTATTTTAATGAATACGACTGGGGATTTAATCTTTATTCATCAGCCGCATTAACAAAAGAGCTTTATAATTCAAATTATAAAGTTTTAACTACAACTGATCGTCCGAATGCTAACGTAGTTAAAGTAAGTTACACGCATCCAGTTCCGGAAAAGGCAAGTGTATTAGTGAATGCAATCGTAAACACATACATTGATCAGATTAACAACGATAATAATTCTTACGCAAGTAATACCAACGAATATCTAGATGATCAGTTGGCTGATTATGCAAATAAGTTGCATCATTCAACGAAAGAAATAAATCAGTTTAAATCGAATAATGATTTTATGGATTTGTATCAATCATCAGATGCAACCTATAAAACATTAGGAGCTTTAGAAGTTCAAAATGTAGATATCAACTTAAAGCTTACATCTCTTGATCGTTTAAGTGAATATTTGCGTCATTCTTCTTCGGATAGTTATATCGCCCCAGATTTAGAAGAGATAAAAAATAATGCCTTTGGGGAAGCTATTAATCGTTTCAATCAGAATTTAAGAGAGAAAAAGAAATTAATTTCTTCTGGTAATACCGATCAATTAGCACAAGTACAAAGTGATATCGATGCTGAAAGAGCTTTCCTGGTAGAATGTGTTAATAACACAAGAAAAAAATTAATTCTTCAAAAGCAAACGTTAACTACGTCTATCAACTCAGAAAGAGCTTCGGTTGGCGATTTACCAAACAAGCAAAACAAATTACAATCGTTAAGTCGAGATTACTATTTAAACGAGCGTATCTATAATTTCCTTGCTGATAAAAAAGCACAATTAGTAGTTATTCAAAATCCGTTTGAACAAACAAATAGATTTATTGAAAATGCGGAGCCTGCTTTTTATCCGGAAGAAAAAACATCTCCATTGTTTTTTATTTTAGTGATGGTAGCAGCTTTAGTATTAGGTTCAGTGGCTGCAATGGTAGCTTATGCAAAACGTAAAATCCATTCGCCTGCCGACTTACGCGATCAGAAATCGATTCCGTTTATTGGACAAATAGAAATTTTACAAGATGTGAAAGGCGCTTATCAGTCGTTCACCGCATTATCAACAAAGATTCAATGTAGCTTAGATGCTGGGAAGCATCAGATTATAACGGTTACCAGTAGCCGTAAAGGAGAGGGTAAAACATTTATTGCTTCTCACATTGCAAGAACATTAGCAGCTCAAAACAAAAAGGTGTTGTTGATTGATGCAAATACGTTTAATCCGAAGTTGCATGAAATCTTCTCTATGGAGCAAGAAAACGGATTAACAGATTATTATAGTAACAAAGCACCTATTAGTGATTGTGTGCATACTACTGCTATCGATCAGTTAGATATCTTACCTGCGGGTATTGATACAAATCCGGTTAGTCATTTAATTTCTTCGGATAAAACGAAATCGTTATTAGATCAACTTTCACCACAATACGATGCAATAGTTATCGATACTCCAGAGGTGGAGGAGCATATAGATGCTATTCCGTTTATGAAATGGAGCGACTTAAACTTATTTGTGGTGAAGTCGGATACACAACGTGCGGAGTTGATTGAACATGCAGAAGTATTAAAAGAAGAATATCGCCTTAAAGAAGTAAACTTCTTATTAAACGCAATGAAG
>JBKCGZ010000089.1:0-38531 GCA_046303115.1 Bacteroidota bacterium
TTCTTCAAGTTCTGTTGCAGATTTAAATCCTGCTAATTGTTGACGGAGAATAGCTGAAACTTCGTCTGGTCTAACATCTACCATTTGTGTAGTTATTTATTAGGTTATTAATTATTAATATTCTTTTATGTATAAATTGTCATCGAATTCATTTTTCAACTGGCGCAGTTTTTTCAACACTGAAGCATCGAATTGTTCATCACCTATGCGAAGCACGAACCCTCCAATAATATTTTTATTTACCGATTCCAATAGTTCAATCTTATCTCCCTTCATTTGCTTAACAACAGATAAAACCTGCTCCCTTCCTGCTACATCCAAGGCAGTTGCTGTAGTTACATAGGCTACACGAACACCTATCATATCCTTGTAAAGATTAATATATTCTTGAGATATGCCTTCTAGATGTGTTTCACGGCCTTTTTTAATCATTAAATCCATAAAAGACATCGTCACATTATCAACTTTGCCATTGAATATACCTTTGATTACCGCATCTTTTTTATCTCCATTCACGATTGGGCTTTTTAACAACAACGCCAAATCGTGGCTTTGAATACATGTATTTTTAATAAGCTCCATATCCGAAAAAACCTTCTCAGATAAATTCTTTTCGGAGGCAAGAATCAACAACGACTTGGCGTATCTGCGAGCTACTTTAGAATCTGTCATTTTATATTGCTTTTTCGAACAATTAGATTAGTTCATTTTAACATCCTTTAATAACTCTGTTACTAAAGCTTTTTGTTTTTCATCATTAGCTAATTGCTGACGAATTACTTTTTCTGCTATTTCAATAGATAAAGTAGCTACTTGATTTTTTAATTCTGTAATAGCCGCCATTTTTTCATTTTGAATAGATTCACGAGCCATTGCTAATAAACGATCAGACTCTGACTTTGCTTTGGATCGTGCTTCTGCAACAATCGCATCTTTTGTGTCACGAGCTTCTTTCATCATGCGATCTCTTTCCTGACGAGCTTCTTGTAATAAAGCTTCGTTCTCGGCTTTCATGTTCGCTACCTCATCTTTTGCTTTTTTTGCCGCATTTAAAGCATCTTCAATTGATGTCTCACGCTCTTTAAGTGAATTTAAAATAGGGCCCCAAGCAAATTTACTTAGTATAAAAACTACAATCAGAAATGAAAGGGTCATCCAAAATACGAGACCAAATTCGGGTTTTACTAATTCCATTTTATATTTTTTTTCTCTTATTGTTTTTTTAAAATAAACCAGCGCTAGGCCAATCGCTTTCGCACTGGTTTACATTTTGACAGATAACAAATTACTTTGTTAAGATTGCCAACAATCCAATTACCATTGCGAAGAAGGCAGCTCCTTCAACAAGTGCAGCAGCAAGAATCATATTCGCACGAATGTCGCCAGATACTTCTGGTTGACGAGCGATTGATTCTAATGCAGATCCGCCAATACGGCCGATACCGATTCCTGCTCCAATTGCAGCTAATCCTGCTCCCATAGCAGCTAAACCGTATCCGAATCCGATACCGTCAACGCCTGCTTGTAATAAAATGTTTGCTAACATAATTGATAAGTATTAAGAGTTAATAATAAGATTAATGATGATCATCGTGATGATGTTCTTCAACAGCAGCACCGATGTAAATAGAAGATAATAGCGTAAACACATAGGCCTGTAAAAAGGCAACCAATAACTCAAGGAAGCCCATAAACACGGTAAATACAATAGATAGAGGCGAAACTCCCAATCCCCCACCTGTACCATATAATGTTTCTTGACCGAAAATAAATATCAAACAGAAAAATGACAGTGCAATAATATGTCCTGCCGCAATATTTGCAAAGAGACGAATCATTAATACAAACGGACGAAGAAACACTCCCAAAATTTCGATTGGCGTTAATAAAACCAATACCCCTTTCGGAACTCCTGGCATTGCAAAAATATGTTGCCAGTAATTTTTATTACCACTTATTGTAGTTATTATGAAAGTTAATGTTGCTAGAACCAGTGCAACTGAGATATTACCCGTAACATTTGCGCCTCCAGGAAATACAGGAATCAGTCCTAGTAAATTGTTAATCCAAATAAAGAAAAACAATGTCAATAAATATGGAACGTATTTTTCATATTTTTTCTCTCCAATTCCAGCCTTAATAACATCATCACGCATAAAAATCACAATCGACTCAACAGCATTTTGTAATCCTTGAGGAGCCAACCCTTTTCTTTTTGTATACGACTTTGCTACTGATAAAAAGACGAGCATTAAAATGGTCATCGTAACAAAAATGCTCAATACATTTTTTGTAATCGACAGGTCGTAAGTATTGGCAGAGGTTGCTTCATTGATAGTTCCCATTTCTGCAGGAACCTCTCCCGTTTCGTTAATCGCTTCAACTTTACCTTTTTCATTTAAACGGTAACCAGCATACGCCATATGACCATGCTCAAACTTAGAAGAAGAAAATACTGAAAGACCTCTGTCGCTATTGTATAAAATTACAGGTAAAGGAAGGGTAGTGTGCCCCCATAAGTGCCAACCGTGCTCGTCAGCAATATGCTCCATAATTAATTCTCCGGCATTAAAATTTTTCTCGCCATGCTTCTCCTCACTTGCAAAAGACGGAGTTATAGAAATTGTTAAAAAATAAACAATTGATGCTATTATTAACTTGCTGATTTTCATTTTAATAAGCGAAAGTTTTACTTTTTCAGGGCACAAAGTTAATGAAAAATACATTACATACAACTTTCTTGTTATTTGTGCTTTTTAGTATTTAGCCTCGATAACAACCTGTAATTCGTTCATTTTAAATTTCAGATAATAAATTGTTAGGTTTGCAGTCGCCTCTCGCTATTTTATGAATCTATCCAACGAACTGCATTCTGTTAAAGCCAAATATGAATTGGCATTTAATGACGCTTGCTTGCAGTTTAAAAACTTAGGACTAGCAAGAGAAAGGGCAACTCATGCGAGGTGGAAGGCAATTGAAAACCTCGATTCTTACCTTATTGAATTTGAGGCAAATTTTATTAAAAGCGGGGGGAAAATAATTTGGGCGCAAGATAGTTTGGAAGCAATCGATGATATTGTAAAAATTATCAAAAATGTCGACGCACAAACCATCATTAAATCGAAATCCTCCACAGCAGAAGAAATTTTATTGAAAGAAAGAATAGGTGTAGAAGGATTTGATATTATTGAAACCGACGCAGGCGATTATATTGCCGATAGCATGGATGAGCATTCAGGCCATATGATTTTGCCTGCCATCCATAAATCCTTGGAGGAAATAAATTCACACTTTGGACTTAACAATCTTGCTCCCAACCAACTTGTTGGAGTAATAAGAGATCGTTTAAGAGAAACCTACCTCAATGCGGAAATAGGAATAACGGGCTGTAATTTTTTAATCGCTGACCCAGGAGCTATTGTTATTACTGAAAATGAAGGCAATGCTCAACTTTGCGCATCGGCTCCAAAAATACATATTGTTATAACGGGCATCGACAAAATTCTTCCAAGCTTAAATTATCTCGACTTATTCCTTCCTTTATTAAGCACCTATGGAACAGGGCAAAAGCTAACCGCTTATAACAGCATTATTACTGGTCCAAAGCAGCCTGAAGATTTAGATGGGCCAGAAGAACTTTATGTAATTATAATTGATAATGGAAGAAGTAGTGTTTTAGAACATGAAGTTCAACGACAAGCCTCTACTTGTATAAAATGTGGCGCCTGTCAGTTTAACTGGCCTGTTTATATGTCAAACCCAGAATCTAATTTTTCAAATCCGCTTACTGCAGTTACTGCTCCTTTGATAGATAATTTCGTATCGCAGGAGAATGCTGTTAGAAATAGTTTACTCGATGGTAATTTAATGGATATCTGTCCGGTAAAAATTGACATTCAAAAGTTATTAATTGCAAATAGAAAAGAATCCGTAGAAAAAGGATTCGAACCAAGGGCTAACAAATTGTTTTATTTCTTTTGGAAAAAGGCAATGCTTAACCGTGATATCATGAACTGGAAAGGGATTAAAGCTGGGAAATATATTATGGAAGGGCTTTATAAATCTGATCGAGGCCTTCGTGAAACACCTTCCATTGCTCCTCAATCGTTTAATGAGCAATGGAGAGAGAAACTAAATATCAAATAATCAGATTTTGGAGATAAAAACAATTTATCATGCACAAGAGATGCATGACTTTTCTTCTCGGAAAATAAAGGGAAATCGTTCTGTAGGCTTTGTTCCAACGATGGGGGCTTTACATCCTGGTCATATTTCTTTAATTGAAAAAGCAAAGGTAGAAAACGACATAGTTGTCTGTAGCATTTTCGTTAATCCGACCCAGTTCAACGACCCTAAAGATTTGGAAAACTACCCTCGGATGCCAGAAGCAGATATTGCTTTATTAAAAGCCGCCGGTTGCGATATTGTTTTTCTTCCAACACCAGTTGAAATATATCCCAACGGAACAAAACTACTTGATATATCTTTCGGATTTATGGAAGAAACAATGGAAGGAGCCTTCCGTCCAGGACATTTTAAAGGAGTCGCTACCGTAGTAAATCGGTTATTTGAAATTGTTCAGCCTACTAATTCTTACTTCGGAGAAAAAGACTTTCAGCAGTTGGCTATCATTCGTAAAATGGCAGCTATGCTAAACCATTCCACCACAATTATTGGTTGCCCAACTTTGCGTGAACAAGATGGATTAGCAATGAGCTCACGAAACTTATTACTCACACCAGAACAACGTAAAGCAGCGCCCATCATCTATAAAGCTATGGAGATGGCGAAAGAATTTATTCCTCATCAAAGCCCTGCAGCAGTCATTGAACTTGTTAAGCGACACATCCAAAAGAGTCCGTATTTAAGTGTCCAATATTTTCAATTAGTTAATCCTGATACATTGGAAAATATTACCCAATGGGAGGAGGGCACAAACGTTCAAGGTTGTATTGCCGTTTTAACGGAAGGTCCTCGTTTAATAGATAATATCCGATATGCTGTTTAATTTTTTCGACTAATTACTTGGATTATTTACCTTTGTCGCCGTTATGACAATACAGGTACTCAAGTCGAAAATTCACAGAGCGAAAATTACGCAGGCAGAATTACATTATGTTGGAAGCATTACGCTTGACCAGGATTTAATGGATGCCGCCAATCTCATTGAAGGAGAAAAGGTTCACGTTTTAAATATTAATAATGGGGAGCGACTTGAAACCTACGTTATTACAGGAGAAAGAGGTTCTGGACAGGTATGCATTAACGGACCAGCTGCTAGAAAAATGCAGGTTGGCGATATCGTTATTGTAATCAGCTATGCGGGTATGGACTTCGAAGAGGCTAAGTCATTTAAGCCTACACTCTGTTTCCCTGATCAGAATAATCGCCCAACAAATTCATAAGCTTTGAAAAGCCTTACATCAATCCTTAAAACACTTTTATTTTTAGTAATTGGTGGAGGATTATTATGGCATACCTTTAAAAATCAGGATTTATCCCTCATTTTTTCTAGAATAAAAAATGCTGATTTGTCATGGGTGGCCTTATCTATTTTCGTTTCTATTGCCGCTTTAATTAGCAGGGCCATGCGCTGGAAACAGTTAATTGAACCCCTCGGTTATAAACCCCGGTTATCATCATCCTTTAATGCAGTTATGTTCGGATATGCTGCAAACATGGCAATCCCTCGTTTAGGAGAAGTTAGTCGTTGTGGCGCCCTTAGCAAATCCGATGATATTCCATTTGAAAAACTTATTGGAACGGTCATCATAGAAAGAACCTGTGATGTCATTATGCTAGTAGTGTGCATACTTTTATCAGCCTTATTTGAATTTGAATTGTTAGGTGGATTTTTATCAAAACATATTTTTAATCCGATTATCAATATGGTAGGAAACTCTTTTCTGCTAGCAGTTCTATTGATCGTATTCTTAATCGCTTTCATTATTGCCTATCGTTTTATAATAAAACGCTATCATCAACACCCCTTTATTGTTAAACTAAAATCTTTCTTAAAAGGATTAGTAGATGGGCTGGTAGCTGTAACCCGATTAGAGAATAAATGGCTATTTATTTTCCATTCATTATTTATTTGGGCAATGTATTTCTTAATGACCTATGTGTGCTTCTTTGCGTTGCCTGAAACAAGCAGACTTTCTCCAATGGCTGGGCTATTTATTATGGTGATAGGAGCTATCGGAATGACTGCACCTGTACAAGGCGGGATTGGAGTTTATCATTTATTGGTTTCTGAAGGAATTATTTTATACGGATTAACCCCCGACGATGGGATTACTTTTGCAACACTGGTACACTCAGGCCAAACATTGCTTTTAGTCCTTTTAGGAGGCATCTCTATGATTTATTTGTTTTTCTTTACCAAACCTATTTCAAGTAAAATATCATGAGCTTTAGCGAAAATTTGAAAAATAAGGTCTTTACCCGAGAATCTATAATTAAAAAGATAGAAGAATGGCGTCATCAAAAATGTAAGATTGTGTTCACAAATGGTTGCTTTGACCTCCTTCATTTGGGCCATGTTGATTATTTAGCAAAAGCTGCGGACTTAGGAGACTACCTAATAATTGGAGTTAATACGGACACTTCGGTCAGCCGAATAAAAGGACCTTCAAGACCTATTACCGATGAAACATCAAGAACAACGGTATTGGCCGCTTTGGAGAGTGTAAGCGCTGTTGTACTTTTCGACGAAGAAACTCCCTATGAGCTGATAAAAGCACTTCAGCCTGATGTATTGGTAAAGGGTGCCGACTATCAAATAGATCAGATAGTAGGAGGTGATATTGTTTTAGGCCGTGGAGGAGAGATTAAGACCATAGCCTTTGTAGACGGATATTCTACTTCCGCAATTGAAAAGAAAATTAAAGATCACTAATTTGAAAAATGTAATGTTTTGCCGTTTTTTATGCGCACCTTTATGGTAGTGAGCGTATATATGCCAAACAAAAAAATTAAACAGACATGAAAAATTTACTATTGTTGGCTTTCAGTTTTATGCTATTAACTGTAGCCGGATGTGAAAACAACGATTTACTGTTATCAGAAAAAAAGCTGAACAGTAAAATTCAAAACAACTGGAAAGTACTTTCTCCAAGTACAACTATCGACTATAATGAAATATGGTCATTCCGCGATGGAAATGTTGTTATTGTAAGCAAAGATGAAGCTGGAGTTGAAAAGACAGTTACGGGAAAATATTCCATCGATGCAAAAATCAACAATGCATACGTTACTTTAAGTGGATTCACTTATCCAAATCAAATTGCTTCTCATTGGATGTCTTCTGAGTTAAATAGAAAATGGACAATTGTTGAGTTAGATAACGGAGTAATGTATTTATCAGGTATCGATGATAAAAATGTAATTCGTTCAATTGAATTCGCTCAGCGTTAAAATTATTTATCACTTATAAAAAAGGGACGGCATAAAACCGTCCCTTTTTTTATTTCACAATATCCATTTCTTGAATTAGCCTTTTCGCTTCACCATATTTATCGATTACAAATAAAGTGTATCGAATATCTAATGTGATGTTTCTACAAATTTCTGGATTAAATAAAATATCACTCATTGTTCCTTCCCATACTCGATCGAAGTTAGTTCCGATTAAATGTCCGTAGGCGTTTAATACCGGACTACCCGAATTACCTCCTGTTGTATGATTTGTAGCAATGAATGCAACCGGAACAGTTCCGTTTGAAGCATAAGGTCCGAAATCTTTTCGTTTATAAAGATCAAGCAACTTAGGCGACACATCAAATTCTTCATGTCCCTTGATATACTTTTCCATAATACCATCTAAGGTGGTGTAGTAATTGTATTTTACTCCATCACGAGGGTAATAACTTTTAACATTTCCATATGCTATGCGCAAGGTGCTGTTAGCGTCCGGATAATATTTTTTCGAAGTATTCATTTCTCGCTGTGCAGCCATGTATAAACGATTCAACCTTCCTAACTCTAACGACATGCCGTTAACCTTAGCAGCAATAATTGTTTTATAATAGTTTGCTATTGGCACCATTAATTTATACGCTGGATCATTTGTGATTTTTTTTGCCATACTTGGTTTGTAGGCCGTTAAGAATTTTTCTACCGCAATTGAATCACTAAAAATTGTTTTCGAGTAAACATCGTTAGACCACCTAACAAAATCTCCCTGATATTTTTTTCGTTGCTCAATAAAATACGAAGGCTTCAAACTATCTGGAACATTCTTATCAAACATTAATAACAACGATTGAAAAAATTGTTTGTCGGTTGCCATATCATAATCACGATAAAAATCTACTATTGTATTAAAAAGTTTGTTCTTCTCAGCTTCTAACTTATTATTGTCAATTTGCTTTGTAACGGACACATCAACAAGACTTTGAAAATTTAATGAATAGGTTAACAACTCAACACCATATGCCGCTTCCGAATAAAAATTATTTGCAGAAATATAGGGTCTGTTCTTAGCATATATCATTTTTAATCCAGGTAATACTTGTCCGTATTTTTGTTGCATAGCAGGATTATTTGTTAACCATTGATTAAAGTCTCGCTCTAAAGCTTCTTTCTTTTCTAGCCCATTTGACTGCGTTAATCCTTTTGATTCACCTTGCCATTTTTTCCAGCCATTACTTACACTACTTTGCTTTGCTGCATACTGGATATGTAGTTTTTCGCTGCTACGCATAGCATCATCCATAATGCGTAATTTCTCTGTTCTAACTTTAATACGCTCTGGGTTTGTGGTGTTTAAAATCATTTCCTCCTGATAAGATGAAATGTATTCTTGCGTTCTACCTGGAAAACCGTAAACCATTGTAAATTCGCCCTCATTTACACCACTAATATTTATCGATAGTGATGCACGAGGAACAAACGGAACATTCTCTTCATTGTACTCTGATGGCTTATTTTCTTTATTTGCGTATATGCGAAACAGTGAGAAGTCGCCAGTATGACGAGGCCACATCCAGTTATCAGTATCACCACCAAACTTACCAATAGAAGAAGGGGGCGCACCCACCATTCGAATATCTTTAAACGTTTCAGTAGTGATTAAATAAAATTCGTTGCCTGAAAAAAACTGTCGCACCTTTGCTTCATAATGCGTTCCTTCAATTGCTTTCTTTTCTATTTGTGCTGCCAGTTCTTTAATCTTTTCATTGCGCATTTGCTCACTCATACCATCTTTCAATACTTCATTAAACTGCGCCGTTACATCGGTAATGCTAATTACAAAAGAGGCTGTTAGTCCTGGGCATGGCAATTCATCTTTTAACGTTGATGCCCAAAACCCATCTTTCAAATAATTATGTTCTACTGTTGAGTGTGATTGAATTTCACCAAATCCACAGTGATGATTGGTAAGCAATAATCCTTGCTTCGAAATTATTTCGCCTGTACATCCGCCGCCAAATAAAACAATGGCGTCTTTTAAACTGCTCTTGTTCATACTATAAATATCTTCTGCAGATATTTTCAATCCACGCATTTGCATATCAGCAATATTTAATTGCTGTAACAATTGTGGAAACCACATTCCTTCATCTGCTTTCGAAAAGAAAGAACAAAATAATAAGGTAAAGGCTAAAAGAATCTTTTTCATTTTCTGATTTTTTGCAAATATATTTTTATCATTCGTATAAATAAAAAATCCCGCAAATTGCGGGATTAATTATGGTTTGATTACTAATTAAAATGGTAAATCATCAGAACCTGTTTGAGTAAGTCCTTCCATTGTGTTATTTAACACTTGCTCTCCAAAAGAATCACCTTGTGACGACATTGGTTGAGAAGCAGGAGCAGACATAGATGTTAATCCGAATGCTCTTACATCCGTATACCATCTTCCATTATATTCTCTTGATTCAACTCTGAAATTTACTTTAACAGTTGATCCAATTGACATTGCTTTTAGCTGACTGATTAATTGTTCGTTGAAAGCTGTGAATGCTATCTTTTTAGGATATTGATCCATTGTTTCTCCGATAAAAGTTTGTTTTACCCAACGACCATTTTTTCCTTCGCCAGATTGTTCTGATTGCACTTCCATTAATTTGCAATTTACTTCGTAACTCATAGTTATATTGATTTTAATTATTTTCTACATCAAAGATACAAAAAAGCCTCGGTGTTTTTACACCAAGGCTGATTTGTGAATAAATTTTATTGCTTAAATAAGTTCTACCGAACGACGAATAAATCCGCTTAAAGCTTCTCCTTTTAACAATCCCTGAGAAAGCATTGCAAGGTCAACGGCCTGACGAATCATTTTTTGTTTTTCCTCATCAGAAGGGGCGTTCAACACCTTTTTCATTAAAGGGTGATTAGCATTCATTATCAGATTAAACTGTTCTCCCATACCACTCATAAACTCATAACCACCTCCTGTTGCTGCCATCTCTTTCATACGACGCATGAATTCAGGTCGTGTAATTAACGCTGGAGCATCTGATTCTGAAAGTCCTTCAAGCTGAACAAAATACTTTTCTTTTTCAACTGCCCTTTCGGTTAATTCCTTAATTGCGTTTTGCTCTTCTTCGGAAATTAAAATCGGGCGCTTATCCTCTTTTTTAATCAGATTATCTGCCGTATCAGCATCCACACGAACGAACGAAGTGTTTTCCAGTTTATACTCTAAAAAATTAACAAAATGACTATCAATTACACCATCCATTTGTAACACATCATATCCTTTGTTTTTAGCAGCTTCCACAAAAGCATATTGCTCTTCTAGATTAGATGTATAAGTATAAACCAGTTTGTTGTCTTTATCTGTCTGATTAGGTTCTACTGCCGATTTATATTCATCAAACGTGAAGTACTTAGCATCCGTATTTTTGAGTAAGCAGAATGATTTTGCACGATCATAGAACTTCTCTTCGCTTAGCATTCCGTATTTTATAAATACTCCGATATCATCCCACTTTGCTTCGAAATCAGTTCTGTTTTCTTTGAATAATTCTTCAAGCTTATCCGATACTTTTTTCAGAATATGATTACTGATTTTCTTTACGTTTGAATCGCTTTGTAAATACGAACGACTCACATTTAGAGGAATATCTGGTGAATCAATTACTCCATGTAAAAGCGTTAAAAATTCAGGAACAATTCCCTCTACAGAATCTGTTACGAATACCTGACGGCAATACAACTGAATTTTATTCTTCTGAACTTCTAAATTCTTTTTCAATTTAGGGAAGTAGAGAATTCCAGTAAGATTGAAAGGGAAATCTACATTCAAATGAATATAAAACAATGGATCTTCCGCCATTGGATAAAGCTCTTTATAAAAAGCTAAATAATCTTCGTGTGTTAATTCACTCGGCTTCTTAACCCATGCAGGAGTCGGATTGTTGATTTGCTCATCCTTGAACTTTATTGCGGTTGGTAAAAAGCGACAATACTTATCTAAAAGAGTTTTAATTCTAGCCTCCTCTAAAAACTCTAACGAGTCTTCATTAATGTGGAGGATAATATCTGTTCCGCGATCTGCTTTTGAGTCGCTGGTCATGGTGTAATCAGGACTACCGTCGCATGTCCAACGGATAGCTTCATTTTCCTGCGCTTTAAAAGAACGAGAATAAATCTCCACTTTATCAGACACCATAAAACCAGAATAGAATCCTAATCCGAACTTTCCAATTAAGTTTCCTTCTGTTTGGTCTTTATATTTATTTACGAACTCTTCTGCTCCCGAAAATGCAATTTGATTGATGTACTTTTCTACCTCTTCAGCGGTCATTCCTAACCCACGGTCTCTGATGGTGAGCGTTTTGTTTTCCTTATCGATGATTACCTCCACCGACAATTCACCAAGTTCGGTTTTGTTTTCTCCAATTGAGGTAAGTGTTTTAATTTTTCCTGTAGCATCTACAGCGTTAGCTACTAATTCACGAAGAAAAATTTCGTGATCACTGTAAAGAAATTTCTTAATAATCGGAAAGATGTTTTCCGTTTGAACATTTATTTTTCCTGTAGTCATAATTTGATTTTTTTGGCGCGCGCCGTTGGCAAACAAAATGCCATCAGAAATGGGTGACAATTTGACTTCAAAAATACAGTTATAATTGCGTTAATTAAAGCAGTTTTGTCATCAATAATTTATTTTGTCACGAACTATTTTAGAGATTTGCTCGTTAATAAGATTGTTAGCAATGATTCTGACAATAAATAATCCGATTAATTAATTTTTAAACTTCGCATATTCAAACCAATTCACATGATTTACAAGTCTCGTTTTTACTTTAAAGTCCTTATTACCGCAGTTGTATTTTCCCTTTCCTTCGGAAAATCAATTGCACAGATTAGTCCTACCGCCGAAAAATTAGATGCCTTAATGAGTATGATTAACTATGCTTATGTTGACAGCATTGATGAGAAAAAAATATCTGATGATGCGATCAGAAATTTATTAAAAGAATTAGATCCGCACTCTGTATACATTCCTGCAGAAGAATTAAAAGAAGTGAACGAGCCTCTTGTTGGAAATTTTGAAGGTATTGGAGTACAATTCAGCATTCTGGAAGATACTATTATGATTACACAAACAATCTCTGGTGGGCCATCCGAAAAATTAGGTCTGCGTGCTGGAGATAGAATTGTAAAAATTGATGGTAGCAGTGTTGCGAACATTGGAATTAAAAACAACGATGTTCTTAAAAAACTAAGAGGGAATAAAGGAACAAAAGTAAAGGTTGATATTTTCAGAAGAGGAAATAAGGAATTGATTCCATTTACCATTACAAGAGATAAAATTCCATTGTACAGCGTAGATGCTGCATACATGGTTACTCCTACAGTTGGATATATCAAGATTAGTCGCTTTGCAGATAGTACAGTAGAAGAGTTTAAACAAGCATTAGAGAAATTAAAGACTCAGCGTGTCGAAAGTATTATTCTTGATTTATCAGATAACGGTGGCGGCTATCTTAACAGGGCTATTGAATTAGCAGATGAGTTTTTAAGTAATGGTAAAGAAGTGGTTTATACAATAGGAAGAAATAATCCACGTCAAGATAATTATTCTACATCCGTTGGGGGATGGGAAAAGGGAAAAGTGATTGTACTTGTAAATGAGTCTTCTGCATCAGCAAGTGAGATTGTTTCTGGTGCATTACAAGATTGGGATCGTGCTTTAATTGTAGGAAGAAGAACCTTTGCAAAAGGATTAGTACAAAAGCCTTTTCCATTACCTGATGGCTCTGCTGTACGATTAACCATTGCTCGTTACTATACTCCTTCAGGAAGGTGTATTCAAAAGCATTATGAGCCAGGTGATGAGAATTATGATATGGATATCAGTATGCGTTATCAGCATGGAGAATTATACCATGCAGACAGTATTAAATTCATTGATTCATTAAAATGCAAAACGATGGGGGGAAGAGAAGTTTATGGAGGCGGTGGAATTATGCCTGATGTATTTGTTGGATTAGATACAAGCATGAGTAGTAAGTACTATGATGAATTAAGAAGAAACGGAACATTAAATGAATTTACTTTAAACTATGTTGATGCAAATCGTGCAATGTTATTGAGTAAATACAAAGATGTTTATCAGTTTAAAAATGATTTCAAAATCACCAAAGACTTTTTAGAAGATTTTATTGCTTATGCTGAAAAGAAAAATATTAAACGTGATAATGCAGGAATAAAAACATCTGAGAAATTAATCACTACCCAGCTAAAAGCACTTATTGCTCGTGATCTTTGGGACACTAACGCTTACTATGTAATTATTAACGATATCAATGTATTTATGGTAAAAGCACTTGAGTGTTTAAAAGACGATACATTTAAAAAGATGAAGGTGAACGATAAATAATTGTTCCAGTAAACTGAAAAAAAGGGCGCCCTTCGAGAACCTCAGGGACCGCCCTTTTTTTATTAATCTTTCGAAAAATATTCTGGTCCTTGGTAAACTCCTGTTTCTAGTTTTTCTAATTGCATCAATACATCATTTGCAAGTGAACTAGCTCCGAAGCGGAACCAATCAGCATTCATCCAAGCTTCTCCTAATGTTTCGCGAAGCACTACGAGATATTGCATAGCAATTTTCGATGTTGCTATTCCTCCTGCTGGTTTCATTCCGATCATTTTTCCTTCTTTAAAATAGAAATCCTTAATGGCTTCAAACATCACTAATGTAACGGGTAGCGTAGCCGCTGGTTGAATTTTTCCAGTTGATGTTTTTATAAAATCAGCACCCGCGTACATTGCAATATCAGATGCTCTACGAACATTATCCAACGTAGATAATTCACCAGTTTCTAAAATCACTTTCAAGTGTGCATTGCCGCAAGCTTCTTTGATTGCAGCTATTTCATCAAACACAAAATTATATTCACCGGCTAAAAATTTACCTCTTGAAATAACCATATCTATTTCATCGGCACCTTCATTCACTGCATACTTTGTTTCGTCGATTTTAATTTTTTTAGTACTCATTCCACTAGGAAACGCTGTAGCCACCGAAGCCACTTTTACTTTTGACCCTTCTAATTCCCTCTTTGCGATTGCAACCATATTTGGATAAACGCAAACAGCAGCAACAGGAGGCACATAGCTCAATCTATCATGCGGTCGCAATGCCTTTGCACAAAGCTGCTTCACTTTACCGGGAGTATCTTTCGCATCGAGCGTTGTTAAGTCCATCATACTAATCGCCATTAACAATGCCTCTTTCTTACTCTCGTTTTTAATTGAGCGTTTTGTCAATCGTGCTATTCTCTCTTCTATTCCTATCTGATCAACAGGGGGCGAATTTTTAGCTGCTATATTTCCGTTCATATTTATCTGAAAAGGTTAAAAATAATGAAATAAATCAGATGATAGTATTTTCAAGTTGTCGCTTAACAATCAAACGGGAAGTCACAAATGCTGCTGTTCCTCCAATTATTAATACGATGGCTGTTACCAATAAAAAATCGTTGAGCTGCATAGCTACAGGATAACTATTGGTCACAAAGTTTTCGGCATCACCTAATTTTATAATTCCAAATTGTTGTTGGACAAAACAAATTCCTCCTCCTAATAGCATTCCTATGCCTGCACCAAAAACAGAAATGAGCAGTCCTTCAATAAAAAATACTTTTTTAATAAAACTTACTGAAGCACCCATATTAATCAATGATAAAATATCTTTCTTCTTATCGATGATTAACATGGTTAGCGAACCAAAAACATTAAAAGTTGCGATGAGAAGTATAAAACAAAGTATCAGATAAACACCAGCCTTTTCAGACTTCAATATCTTATACAAAAAATCGTGTTGCTGAAATCGGTCTTTAACTCTAAAACCTATTCCTGTTATTTGTTGCAACTGTTGAGCTACGACTTGCTGGTCAATTCCTTTCTGCAGTTTTATTTCAATGGATGATATTTTTTTTTCTTCACCCATCATCTCTCGAATAAAATCAATAGGCACAATTGCAAACTTATTATCAAAATCCTGTTGTACCGAAAATACAGCTGAAGCAGCAATTGTTCGTTGCGAAAAAGCCTCATCCGGATTTAATAAGGCCGTTGATGGATCAATTCCCTTCTTCGGTAAATAAACATTTATTCTTGAAACAGGATCGTTCAATTTTAGTCCGAGTGAATATGCAATACCCGCCCCCGGAATCATAAAGTTTAAGTCGCCATGCTTTAACATCGGACTACCATCAATAATTTTTGTTTGAAGGTCGCTGCTTTTAAAATAAGATGCTGATACACCTTTCATGGTGGCTATAAACTGTCGTTCCTTATAACGAAGCAAAACATTCTCTTCTAACGTATACGTAGTAACGCTAACTCCATTCAGCTTTTTTATTTTTTCTATCTGTGCATCTTCAGGATTAAAGAACTTTCCTTTTGCGGGCGTAATAACGATATCTGGATCAAAACTATCGTACATACTTAAAACCAAATTGCCAAAGCCATTAAATACCGACAACACAATGATTAATCCCATGGTGCCAACGCATACACCGGCAACACTGATTTTGCTAATGATATTAATAAGATGATGTGACCGCTTGGCAGCAAAATATCGTCGCGCGATTTTCCAGGCTAGTCCAAATTTCATAATGCCGATTATTTCCAGGCTTTCACAATCAACCCTGTTCCTGTTTTATGACTAAACATCACATCACACCAGTTTAATAAATAGGCGACTGGATAAGTGATGATATAATAAACAGGCAAAATGATGAAAAACAATTTTGTTGCGCCCAGCATTAAAATCGGATACTTCATTGAAAGTCGCCAGCTAATTTTACCTGGTGTACCATATTGATATCTTGCTTCTACTTTCGAAAATCCAGCCGAACGAAGTTTATCTTCAATTTCTTTGATATTATATCCGTCACGAACATGCTCTTCAATAAACGAAGACTCACCATCTCCATGCACATCAGAACCACCTTGATCACTTGGAGTAGAAATCAATAACATTCCACCCTGTTTAAGCGAAGCGTTAATATTTTTAAATACCTGAACATCTTCTAGAATATGTTCCATCACATCAACAGATATTGCCAAATCGTATTTGTTAGGATGTTCAAACTGGGTTAAGTCGCCAACAACAAATTTCACTTGCTCGCCAGATCCTATCGATTTGAAAAACTGATTACAATCCTCCACCTGCTCTTCCTTTACATCCATAGCAAGAATGGTCGACTTTGGTAGCCTGGAATTTAACCAATACGAATGCTGGCCATATCCAGCTCCAGCATCGAGTATCTGAGCATCTGCCTTTGCTCCGCGTTGCCATTGCTTTAATTCCTTATGCACATGCCAAGCTCTTAGTAATAATAAGTCTAAAAGACGATAAAACATCTTTCGTAAAAACGGAGTTTTATTGAACACATTTCCGAGACTTCTTTTTATTGGATCGTATTGCATAATCGGCTTTGCTTTATGCCGACGAAGATAATTAAATTACACGAGGAATTATAGTGGTATAAAGGCTTCAAATAAATTAACTTATCTATCTTTGGAGGGTGAAAAACTATATTCGTTTACTACGTTTTATCAAGCCTTATAAAGCACAAGCATCTTTATCGGTCTTGTTTAATATTATGACTGTCTTCTTCTCGCTTTTTTCACTCACGATGATTATTCCTTTTCTGAATGTTCTTTTTAGTCAGAATAGAAATTATACGCTGATGCCATGGTCAGTAAGCGCTAAAAGCTTACTAAATAATTTTAATTACTATCTAGGAAATTATATTGTCGAACATGGTCAGCTAAAAGCATTGATGCTGATTAGTATGTTGGTGGTGGTTATGTTTTTTCTGAAAAACTTAACCCGCTATATGGCCATGTACTTTTTAGCTCCTATTCGTAACGGAGTTGTTCGTGATATACGAAGAGATGTATATCATAAAATCTTGAGTTTGCCTATTGGCTATTTCACCGATGAACGCAAGGGCGATATGATGGCTCGTATGACAAGCGACGTGCAAGAGGTTGAATGGGGTATTATGAATTCATTGGAAGCGGCCTTTCGTGAACCACTAAACATTATCGTTTTTTTAATTACCATGTTTACGATGAGTTCGGAGCTAACCACATTTGTATTGGTGCTGCTTCCTATTGCTGGATTAATCATTGGTCGTATTGGAAAAGGCTTAAAGAAGAAATCGGTGCAGGCCCAGGAAAAAATGGGAGAGTTGTTAAGCAACATCGAAGAGACCTTAAGTGGATTAAGAATTATACATGCCTTTACTGCAGAAAAATCGGCCTCTAAAAAATTCGGTGGCTTAAATAACCAGCATTATGGGTTGATGAATAAAATTGGTCGACGTCGTGATTTAGCTTCTCCGGTGAGTGAATTTTTAGGAACGGTTGTAATGACGGTTGTAATGTACTTTGGAGGTTTGCTCGTATTAGGTAGCAATTCTAAATTAGAGCCGAGTGAATTCATTGCTTTCATCGCGATATTTTCTCAGGTAATCACCCCTGCTAAGAGTTTAACAACAGCGTGGTATAACATTCAAAAGGGACTAGCCTCTTCTGAGCGAATTTATAAAATTCTAGATGCGGAAGTTTTAGTAAAAGATCCAGAACATCCTGCTGAAGCAAAACCATTTTCAGATAAAATACATTTCGATGGAATCAGTTTTTCTTACACCAAAGAAGATGGAAAGTCTGTATTAAAAAATATTTCCTTAGAAATTCCGAAAGGAAAGACAATTGCGTTAGTAGGACAATCAGGGAGCGGTAAAACTACATTAGCGGATATGCTTCCCCGTTACTATGATGTAGATGAAGGAAAAATTACTATTGATGGTGTTAACATCAAAGACCTACGAATTACAGATTTAAGAAGTCTGATGGGCATTGTTACACAGGAATCCATTTTGTTTAATGATACAGTGTTTAATAACATTGCTTTCGGAATGGAGAATGTAACAGAAAAAGAAGTAATTGCTGCCGCTAAAATTGCTAATGCCAACGACTTCATAACTGCTATGAGCGATGGTTATCAAACAAGTATTGGCGACAGAGGAAGTAAACTGAGTGGCGGACAACGTCAACGTTTAAGTATCGCACGTGCAGTGCTTAAAAATCCTCCGATTTTAATTCTTGATGAAGCTACATCAGCATTGGATACTGAATCAGAGCGTCTTGTTCAGGAAGCTTTAATAAACTTAATGAAACAACGAACTACACTTGTTATTGCACATCGTTTATCAACCATCGTACATGCTGATGAAATCATTGTGATGCAGAGTGGAGAAATCGTTGAACGAGGAACACATCAAGAGTTATTAAACAAAAACGGGTACTATAAACGTCTGTTTGATTTGCAAACATTTTCATAGTTTACTTTGCAAAACCGAAATCCATATTTAGCATTACTGGCCCTGTGTTTTCTTTGGGGCACGACTTATCTCGCAATAAGAATTGGTGTTAAAAGTTTTCCGCCATTTTTGTTTTCGGGTATTCGCTACATGATATCAGGACTCGCCATTTTACTTTGGTTTTATTTTAAAAAAGAAGTGGTATGGCCCAACCTGCAAGAATTAAAACGAATTATCGTAACGGGGTTATTTATCTTCGTTGGTGGTAATTTGTTTTTAGTCCTTGCAGAGCAGTCTGTCACCAGCGGGATGGCAGCATTAGTTAATTCATCTTTCCCAATATGGATTGTATTAATCACGCGTGTATGGAATCCTGAAGAACGAATATCAAATTTGTCTATAATCGGAATACTTGTGGGTTTTGTTGGACAGTGGTTGATATTTTATGAGCAACTATTTCTATTAAGTAATGGTGCTTACTTTTTAGGTTTCGTTTTATTGGTAGTTGGATTAATCAACGGATCACTTGGGTCTGTGTACATGAAAAAATTTCCTGTGAAAATAAATTCTGTGTTAAACGCAGGATTACAAATGATGATTTGTGGATCTGTCACAACAATATTAGGGTTGTTAATCGGAGAAGGAGAAAAAATAACATTTGACCCTACGGGATGGTATGCTTTGTTTTACCTTGTAGTAGCAGGGTCTATTTTAGGATATAGCCTGTTTGTTTATGCTATGGACCGACTTCCAGCAACGATCGTTTCGGTGTATGCCTATATTAATCCGATTGTGGCTATCTGGCTTGGGTTAGTGATATTAAACGAGCCTATAAGTGCTAAAACGTTAATAGCAATAGGAATAACGCTCGTTGGAGTGTTCATCGTTAATAAAGGAGTAGTAAGGCAAAAAGCGAATTAACGCTCCATTAAATCAACCGACTTCCTCGCTTCTAAAAAGTATTTGAAAGGCACCATTAACATTCCGAAGCATTCTCCATGCTCTTTGTTTAAATGTTTATGATGTACTTTATGTGCCTTACGAATAGCTCTTAAGTAAACATTATTCGACCTTCTAAATATGCCGATACGCTGATGAATAAAAATATCGTGGACTAAAAAATACGCTAAACCATAAACGGCAATACCGATACCGATATACATACGAATATCATATCCGTTCATCACACCTAAAAAAATCAATATCATACTTGGAATAGCAAAAATCAAAAAGAAAGCATCGTTCTTTTCAAAGATTCCCGGCTCTGTTTGATGATGGTCTTTATGCAGAATCCATAAGAACCCGTGCATAACAAACTTATGTGTAAACCAGGCTACAAATTCCATAATAAAAAAAGTAGCTAAGAAGGCGATCCAATTTTGAAGCATGACTATTTGAAATTTGATTAGAGAACAAAGTTCGGAAAATATTGTTTTGCTTTATTCTAAAAAGTAACTTTATAGCCTTATATGACATTTGTTAGTTGTGTTTACCTCAAGACCTATTGTTAAGATAATCTGTTTGGTGCTTTTCCTATATTCTTGTCAGCAGGAAAAGAAATCTGATGTTATTTCCAAAACTACTGTTGTTACGAATGAAAAGGAAATAAAGCCTATCGCCAGCAATGCCAAAAATGATACAGGACTAATCATTTACTTAACATTTGATGATGGTCCATATAAAACCACTCCAAATATCGTTTCTGTTTTAGAGAAAGAAAATATCAAAACTAGCTTCTTTATTGTCGGTTCACAGCGGGATCGCTCACCAGTATTTGATAGTATCTATAGAAGAAACATTCAAAATCCCATGTTTCGTTTTTATAATCACTCGTATTCTCATGCTATCACCGGTGGAAGAATAAGAAGATATTATCGTGATGCAGAAAAGGTATTGGCCGACTTAGAAAAAAACAGGGCTTATATACCGCCCTCCAGCAAGATGATTCGTTTACCGGGTAAAACGATTTGGAGAACATCCATCAGAAATAGAAAAGACCGTATGACCGCTAAATTGCTGAAGCTAATGGAAGAGCGCAATGTGAATGATAGAATAATGGGGTGGGATTTTTCCTGGAAAAAAGAAATGAGTAAAGATATTAGTCAGGTAGATACGTTGATCGCTAAAATCGTAAAGAAATCACAGAAGAAAAAACCTTACAGCAACCACATCGTAATTTTAACTCACGATTACTTGTATAATTCAAAAACAGCTTTAGAAAATTTAGCTTATTTGATAGAAGAATTAAAAAATAAATACCACTGCTCGTTCAAGTGGGCGGAGGAATATCCTGATTAGTTTTATATTTACAAAACTCAAAATAAATCTCATGAAAAAATTATTTCTTTATTTCGCTGGATTACTTCTTATTTCTGCTTGCGGAAAAGATGGAGCTCCAGGTGCAGCAGGTCCTCAAGGTCCTTCAGGTAATGCGAATGTACATTCGTCTACATTTGTTGTTACTGCAACACAATGGCAGACAACAGGGACTTCTGGAACTGACTATGAAAAATATGTTGATCTAAGTGATCCATACATTACGCAAGATATTTTAGACAATGGTGCTGTATTAGTTTATTGGATTACAAGTTCAGGAATCAATGTGCAACTACCTTATCAAAATGTTTATCCTGCAGGAAGCACTCCGTTTATTTACCAGCCAAGTGCTACTGTTGGAACAGCAACTGTTGAAGCATACTATTCAGATTGGACATCGTTCAACTTTAATGCGAGCAGTCAGATTAAATTCAAAGTAGTAACTATCGATGGTTCACTTCGTGTTACACATCCTGAAATAAACTGGAAGGATCCACAATCAATTGTAAAAGGATTAAACCTTCAGTTATAAAGAAAATCCCGAGCTAAAACTCGGGATTTTTTATTTGATTTTATTTACGATTGAATCTCATTAATTCAGCATCTTCTTTGAAAAGAATTAATTGTTTTGTTTTTATTCCGTTACTATTTACATTTTTAATTTGAAATCGATTAGCACTTTTTGCTTGCTGTACATATTCGCCAAAAAGAGGTGGATTACAATTCTGATTTGTTCTGCCTAATACATTTAATAAAACAAAATCTTCTTGCGCTGTATACAAGCCATACGCAGTATCGCATTCGCAATTCAAGTAAATTGCATTATCAACCGAAAATATTTCCAACGTAAACATTTTAGACGAATCATTTTGTTGAATTGATTGTGAATTAAGAGAAGATAAATACCATTTTTTATCTTCTAGTTTTGTGACTCTTCCAAAAGGTTCTTGCTTTCGAGATTTACATGCTGAAATAAAAAGCACTACTACAATAATGTATAAACTATGTTTCATAATTAATCTTCAAATGATTCAAGAATGGTTTTAACTTCTTCGTCGGTAGCTTTTAATTTGTCTTTACAAAGCTTGATTAATTCATTCGCACGTTTAACTAATTTAGCTAGCTGATCGATGCCTACTTCACCGCTTTCTAATTCTTCAAGAATTTTTTCAAGCTCTTCTTTTGCTTTATCGTAAGTAATTTTCTCTGCCATTATCTTATTTTGTTTTTTTACTCTTAATGCTTCCTTTATAAAGAACCGTTTCTATTTCCGCCTCCAAAGGTACTTCATTGGCATCATAAACAGGCTTGTTATTATAGAGCGTATAACTAAACCCTCTCTTTAATATATTAACCGGATCTAAAATTAAACTTTTTTGTTGTGCGTTGATTAAATAATTCTCCTCTTGTTTTAATACAGCAGTTGATTTATTCTTTAGCATACTAGTATCAAAATATAGCTGGCTTAATTCCTTTGTTATTATGCTTTCAGTTAATAAACGAATTTTATCTTTTGTATAAATCAATTGACTATTCTCACTTACCAATTCTTGATTCACGGTTTGCGTTATTACTGAGGCAAGGTTATCAAAAAAAGATTTTTCATCTTCCATTGTTTCATTTACTATCGACAAAATAGCATTCATTAAATCGGCTACCGCTTCTTCTTCGGATTCGATGCAAAGGTTAGCATAAGCATGAATACCATCGCGTAGATAATCAATTTGTTCTTTAAACTTATTCGTATGTTGTATAATAAAATCAGCTACTGCAGTGGGTGTAATTAAATTCATATTCGCCACTTCATCAACTACTGATACATCAGCTGTATGTCCTATACCCGTAAGAACCGGCAATGGATAATTAGCTACTTCATATGCTAATGAATAATCGTTATAACAACTTAAACTTGATGTTTGTCCTCCACCTCTTACGATTACAACAGCATCTAAAAATGGAAAGCAAGCATGTTGCTTTATGACATTTAGCGCAGCAATAATATCTCTCGGAGCATTATCGCCTTGCATGAGGGAAGGAAATAGTTTAGTGTGAAAAACAAGTCCAAATTTATTATCGTTGAGCTTTGTTGTAAAATCTTTAAATCCATCAGCATCAGCAGAAGAAATAACCGCTATTGTTTGAATGACGGAGGAAACTTCTTTTTGCTTGTTTAAAAAATAGACGCCATCTTGCTTTAGCTTCTCGACAGTTTTTTTTCGTTCGATGGCCATTTTACCAAGTGTATAAGCGGCATCTACATCGTGAACAATAAGACTCATTCCAAAGCGCTCATGAAACTGGACTTCTACCTTGCACAAGATTTCCATATTTTCTTGAAGCTGGTTGCCCGTTTCAGCGATAAAGCGGGAATGAATTAAATTGAAATTACTCGACCATATCATGGCTTTAAACTCTGCCTTTGGCTGAGTGCTTCTTTCATCTTTCTCTCCAAGCTGCAAATAACAATGACCCTTATTTATTTTTAGTCCGAGAATTTCTGCCGAAACCCAATAGCGTTCCATGGAAAAATTCTTCCGAAAAACTTCCGAAATTTCTTTTGCAAGATCTGAAAGGCGAATAATGTTTTTATCCATTGGTACGAAAAACAGTTGTTTAACTTATTATCTGTTAAGTGGTAGTCCCGAGCAGAATCGAACTGCTATCTAGAGTTTAGGAAACTCCTATTCTATCCGTTGAACTACGGGACCATTCAAATGAAGAATGCAAATATAAAAATTAGCCAATGAGATGAATTCGATAAGATAAAGTATTGGAAAGTTTTCGTCAACAAAAAAGCCCTGATTCATCATCAGGGCTTATATTGTTTAAGTGCTTTTTTTATTTCGTTCCTTGGATTTGCTTTTTCCATTTTACTGAATTGGTTTTCCAAGCAGCGTCAAAGCAAGTTGGGTTTAATAACATCTCCCATTTCATTAAAAGACTATTGAAACTAGATAACTCCAGGTCACTATTGAAATTTCCCACCATTTGTCTTCCAGCTTCTGCATTCCCTGATTTATACGCCTCACCAGGAGTTGATTCAAGTATAAATCTGAATGCATTAAAAAGCTCGTCATTATTATTTGCTCCCTCAATAGTGGTAATCGCATTATTCAATTGCTCTTTCTCAAATGCCTTGTTTTCTGATTTCATAATCGACATAAGCAACTCGCTTGCTATTGCCTTAGATTTATCTATTGGATTCGCCTCGGGAGCAGCAGCATTAACTTGTGAATCTGCAGGTTTAGCTATTTTCTCTGTAGCAGCGGATTCTCCATTAGGCTTTGATGCAGCAGGTTGCGTTGCATTATTGCTCGGCTTTGGTGCGGGCTTAGCCGCCGGTTTTGTTTGTGAAAACCCAGCCGTTGTCATTACGCTTAAACAAGCTATTAATAATGTCTTTTTCATGATGTTATTGTTTTTTAGAGCCCTTACTACGATTATCCTGGGCGTTTGTTTCATGCTCTAAATTAATAAAATCTTTTAATAAGCCACCTTGAAAAGTTCGTTTAAGCTCCATTTTTACTTAGTCCGCCAAATTTTCTTTCAATTATTATCGAATTTTATCTAATTTGCATTTGAATATTCAACCTATTATAATGATCAACAAATACGTAAGGCTATTATTTGCCTTTGCTATTATTTCGAATTTCTCTTTAGCGCAAATTAATTTGCGTAACTATGCTTCATCGTCAGAAGAAAACAATCAATTGATTATTCGATTGTCTTCCGAAGAAAAGCAAAGCTTTAACCCCTCAAAAGCTGAAGCTTCGCTTGGATTAGAAAACAATACAAACTTTGAATTACTTTCTAAAGAAAATGATGCTTTGGGAGTATATTATCGTTACCAGCAAAAAATAAATAATATACCTGTAGAAAACAGTATGCTTATCGCGCATACTCAAAACGGACAACTACATTTATTAAGTGGTAACATCATTACTAACACAGAATCATTTAATAATAGAACAATAGCCTCCATATCTGCTTCAACTGCAATTCAAATTGCAAAAGCCCAAGTAAATGCAAAACATTACGCCTGGGATGCTGATCAAGAAAGCAATGATGAAATAAGAAATCTCAATGCACCAAAAGCGGAGTTAGTATGGTTTTGCTTAGAAAATTCTTTAAACACAAATAATTTAGTATTAGCTTATAAAGTAGTTATATATGCTACAGAGCCATTAAGTCGCGCTGCATACTTTCTTGATGCAAAAACAGGCGCTGTTCTTGGTAAAAAGGATATGCTTTATTTTGTAGATGCTGTAGGAACCGCCTCGACAGCTTACAGTGGAACTCAAAATATTCATAGTGATTTAAACGGATCCACCTATCGCCTTCGTGATATAACAAAAGGGAATGGCATAATAACTTTGCATGGTGAAACCAGTACTCACTCTGACTATACAAGTACAGCGGCAAATTGGTCTTATACTACAAATGATAAATATGCATTAGATGCACACTATGGGGTCTCTCAAACGTATGATTTCTATTTTTCAAATTTTAATCGTAACAGTATTAATAATGCTGGATTTGCATTAACTAGTTATGTAAACGAAACCGCTACAACCAATAATGCATATTGGGATGGTTCAATAATGCATTATGGTGTGCGTTCAACAAATGGCGCGGGAATTACTGCAATTGATGTGACCGCTCATGAATTAACGCATGGATTAACACAATATACCTCTAACTTGAATTACAGTTATGAGTCAGGTGCTATCAACGAAAGTATGAGCGATATCTTCGGTAAAGCAGTACAATTTTGGTCGAAGCCGAATGACATAAACTGGTTACTTAGCAACGATATGAATTGGGGAATTCGTAATATGGCTACCCCTAAAACGTATAGTCAACCAAACTGCTACCAAGGCACTTACTGGTATACTGGAACCGCAGATAACGGTGGTGTACATACGAATTCTGGCGTTGGAAACTTTTTCTATTATTTATTAGTAAATGGCGGAAGCGCAACGAACGATAAAGGCAATGCATATAATGTTACAGGGATTGGGTTAACCAAAGCGAACGCTATCATCTATAGAAGTGAAACTGTTTATTTAACTCCAACTTCTAATTATGCTGCTTGGCGAACGGCGTGTATTAATGCTGCAACGGATTTATATGGCGCCGGTTCACCAGAAGTAAATCAAGTAATGAACGCGTGGTATGCCGTGGGCGTTGGTGTTCAGGGAGCGACAGGAACTTGTAGTACTCCATCAGGATTAGTTGCATCGTCTATTACAGACACTACTGCAATTGTACGTTGGGTGCCTGCTAATGGTGCATCTTCTTATGTTTTACAATACAAAAAGAGTTCTTCAACCACCTGGACAACTATCAACACAAACGATACGACATCAACGTTAACAGGATTAACAGCGGGTACAATTTATAACTTCCAAGTGCAATCTCAATGTTCTACTGGTGGAGCTTCATTATACAGTGCTGCAACCAATTTTACAACAACAGGAACAACACCTATTACTTATTGTGTCTCTAAGGGAACCAATGTATCGCGTGAATACATCAATAAAATTGCAATTGGAACCATTAACAATACAAGCGGCAGCAATGGAGGTTATGGCAACTTTACTAATTTAAGTACGAGCCTTACAGGCGGAAGCTCTGTTACAATCACATTAACGCCAGGATATGTGACAACAAGCAGAAAAGAGAATTGGAATGTATGGATTGACTACAATAAAAATGGTGTGTTTACAGATGCAGGCGAAAAAGTAACTACTGCGAGTGGAACCGGTACATTAACCAGAACTTTTGTTGTACCTACAAGCGCTTTAAATGGACCAACGCGTATGCGTATACAGATGCAATACAATTCATATGTTAGTACTTCTTGTACAACATATAACAATGGAGAAGTAGAAGATTATACAGTAAGCATTGTAGGAAATGCAGCCTTAAATCGTGTAAGTGAGAATATTAACAATTATGTTTTATTCCCAAATCCTACATCTGATATAATTCACTTAAACATGGTATCTGAAAAAGCAGAGAACAAACGGTTCAGCATTTACAATAGTGTTGGTCAATTACAATATGCTGTCAATTATAATTTATCAGAAGGAATGAACTATGTTGAATTCAATACTTCAGAATTAGAAAAAGGTATTTACATTTTAAAGATTGATGGCGAGCAACCAAAAACAATGCGCTTCGCAGTTCAACGTTAATCGTAAAAATTGATTCACAAAAAAACCCTGTAGTATTACTGCAGGGTTTTTTATTTATACTGTTAGAATATTACTTTTCTAAGATGCTTTCGATGTTCGGTAAAAAATACAATTCGCTTTTCATCACCTTTCCGTCTTCTCTATAAATAGGTTTTCCATCCGCATCTAATTTACTCATATTAGAACGATGTATTTCTTCAAACACCTCGACAATTTTATGTTGTAATCCGTGAGAAATAATAGTTCCACATAAAATGTAAAGCTTGTCACCTAAAGCATCTGCTACTTGAACAAGATCATTATTCTTTGCTGCCTCCAGATATTCATCATTCTCTTCTGCCATTAAGCGATGACGTAAATTAATTGTTTTTTCATCGAGCGATGCAGTAGGTGCGTTTTTATGATCGATGCCAAATGAAGTGTGAAACTCCTTAACGGCATTCATGATTTGGTGGAAGTCAGACATAAATTTATTTTTTAATGAATGAATAATTACTTGTTGTATTATTTTCAGTAATTGAAATCACATAGTTTCCTTGCGGATATTTTTCCAATCCTGAAATTTGATTTCCCGTAAAGAATTCGTTTGAGAAAATCTGTTGACCCTTTGAATTATAAATTCTTAGTCTCACATTATTTAGCGACTTGGAAAAAGTAATTTGATCTGCCACTGGATTAGGATAAATATGATTACTATTCGCAGCATTTTCATTTAATCCAGTAGTCGAAACATAAGCTTTAATAGGAATTTGAATAGGTGCATTTAAAGAGTTGCCATTTAAAATAAAATTTAAACTTCCTGAAAAATTCCCAAGAGGAGCATTATTTAATTCCACATCAATTGGTGCTGACTCACCCGGCTGAATCGTCACACTAACTCCTGAATTGTTTGCGAAAGTTAATTTATTATTAGGCGTTAGTGTAAGTCCAGAAACCGTGATTGTTTGATTACCATCATTTACAATCCAGAAACGATATACATTCGGAATACTGCCATTAATTAATCCATAATTGATAGTGTCTTCGGGCAATACAAAAGTGTTTAATGAAGGAGCAACAGACAAATTTGAAATAGAATTAATACGATCTATAAATTGCGGATAATCTATAAATGGATTTCTATTTTTCTGATACGTGTAAATATCATCACATCGTCTCCGTTCAACTTGTGAAGGCAAATATGTTTTATGCCACTGACGTAAAATTAGTTCTTGACTATTTAAAAACCCACTATAATTTTGATAACGGACAACAAAGTAAAACATGGCACGTGCAACAGCTCCTTTGTGAATGTCTCTTGGTTCAAACGTATTTGTATTTTGATCAAACTTACTTCCACCCACAGCCCATGTTGGATTATTCACTACTCCAAAAGGATAGTTCGACCTTTTACCATTGGCTGTTTCATCTGTAGGAAATAAATGAAATATATCCGATCGCATTGGCTCCAAAGAAGAAAACAAGCTTTGCGGAAAGGTGTGCTCTGTATTAAAGTTATAATAGGGGTCAGCAGTATTCTGACATTGAACGCGATCTACATATCCTACAATTTGCCTTCCTGTATAAACACATTCAATCGTGTTTTGCGTAGCTCCTTGACCGTTAGTTGCCTGATTATCGATAAGCATAAACATCGTATCGCGTGAACAAGGAGATGGCGCAGGGAAAGGAGGGGAATAACCTAATGAGCGATATCCTTGTCCAGTAATAACTTTCAATGCCTGCTTTAGACTTTCTTCTGAAAGATTTTCCGTCGTATCATAATAGGCTTTTGAATAATGGCCCTGTCCTCTTAGATCAACGCGAGCATCTCCTTTAGGACCATCTGTTCTAATAATCATCTCACAATTATGATTGATATTATGTGAAGGAAAGAATCTCACCCAGAGTCCAACGGCAGCGCCAGGAGCTAATGTGTATTGTTGAGGGTCCACAGAAAAAGCAGGAGCGCCATAAGTTTTTGTAAAGATATAATCGAGTACTTTTACTGTGTACCCATTATTATTTGTAATCCACACCTGTTGACTATCTACGGATAATTCATCGACACTTCCAAACACTAATTGGCCTGGCGAAACTTGTAACGTTTGTGCCTTTACGAAGTTTGTTAATAGTAATAAAACAAACAATAATCTTACTTTGCTCTTCATTATGCGATGGTGCTTCCGTTAGTTGTTTTTGTAGATGGCTGTACGAAAATCAATTTTCCGTTTTCGTCTTCTGCCATTAGTATCATTCCGTTTGATTCAATCCCGCGCAATTTACGAGGAGCCAAATTTGCTAACAATGTCACTTGTTGTCCAACAATATCTTCTGGTTTAAAATGCATTGCAATTCCTGAAACAACTGTGCGTTGATCGATTCCAGTATCTATCGTAAGCTTTAATAATTTATCCGCCTTCTCTACTTTTTCTGCAGCAATAATGGTCCCCACACGCAAATCCATTTTTGCAAAATCATCATATGTAGTCGTTTCCTTCAAAGGTTTCAGCAATGAAGATTCTTCAGCTTGCTGAGCGGAGCCGATTTTTGCTTGCTGAGCGGAGTCGGTTTTTGCTTGCTGAGCGGAGTCGAAGCAAGCGTCATTTACATTTTTAGAAACCATCAATTTATCAATCTGCTGTTGCACTGCTTCGTCTTCGATTTTATCAAACAACAAACCTACTGTTCCTAATGAATGTCCTGCTTGCATTAAATTTCCTGTAAACGCATTCGTCCAGTCGTAATGAGAAATATTCAACATACTTCTGATCTTCTCTGCTGTAAATGGAAGGAAGGGTTCACACAATGAAGCAAGCGCTGCTGTAATTTCCAATGAAATATTTAAGATAGTTTCTACACGAGCAGCATCTGTTTTATATAACTTCCACGGTTCTGTATCTGCTAAATATTTATTTCCAACACGAGCTAAATCCATCATGTGCGCAAGCGCTTCACGGAAACGATATTTTTCTAAACTCTCTTTTACTTGGTTTGAAATCGTTTCGATTGAAGTCAAACAAGCCTGATCCATTTCATTCAATGCACCTCTTGCAGGAACTTTATTTTCAAAATATTTTCCTGTTAATACAAATGTTCTATTCACGAAATTTCCAAGCACAGCAACCAACTCATTGTTGTTTCTATCTTGAAAATCTTTCCAGGTAAAATCATTGTCTTTTGTTTCTGGCGCAGTAGAGCATAAAACATAGCGAAGCACATCCTGCTTGTCCTTAAAATCGATTAAATATTCATGCAACCAAACCGCCCAGTTTCTTGAAGTAGAAATTTTATCTCCTTCTAAGTTTAAAAATTCGTTCGCAGGAACATTTTCAGGAAGAATATAATCGCCATGCGCTTTTAACATTGCCGGGAAAATAATACAATGAAAAACGATATTGTCTTTTCCGATAAAGTGAATCAGTTTCGTATCCTTGTTTTTCCAATAACTCTCCCAGTCATTCGGCAATAATGCTTTCGTAGCAGAGATATATCCGATAGGCGCATCAAACCACACATACAATACTTTTCCTTCGTTACCCGTAATCGGAACGGGCACTCCCCAATCTAAATCACGCGTCACCGCTCTTGGCTGTAATCCTTGATCTAACCAGCTTTTACACTGACCAAATACCGATTTCTTCCAGCTATCTTCTTTGCTTAATAACCATTCATTCAACCACTCATTTTGCATTTTATCGAGAGGAAGATACCAGTGTTTTGTTTTTTTAAGTACCGGTGTTTTACCGCTTAATTGAGAGTGTGGGTTAATTAATTCCTTCGGACTTAAACTTGTTCCGCACTTTTCGCATTGATCGCCATAGGCACCTGGGTTTGCACACTTAGGACAAGTACCTGTAATGTAACGATCAGCCAAAAACATGTTGGCTTCTTCATCAAAATATTGTTCGCTTTCTTCCTCTGTAAAAACACCATCGTCATATAACTTTTTAAAAAATTCAGAAGCTGTTTCATGATGAACAGAGTCTGATGTACGATGATAGATATCGAAAGAAATTCCGAATTCCTTAAAGGCATCACGCATCATTGCATTGTACTTATCCACCACTTGCTGAGGCGAAACACCGTCTTTCTTCGCGCGAATCGTAATTGGAACTCCATGTTCATCACTTCCACAAATGAATTTTACATCTCTATTCATCAAACGTAAATAGCGAACATAAATATCAGAGGGTAAATAACATCCTGCGATGTGGCCAATATGCAAAGGACCATTCGCGTAGGGAAGTGCAGCTGTAACTAAATATTTTGACATTCTTCTCTTATTTCTCTGCAAATTTACTTTTTCCGCCTCACTTTTATGGATGAGAGGCAGAGTATTTTTATTCACAAATCAAGGGTTCTCTTTAAAAATCTATTGTATTGATTTACTTTCGTGGCGCTATGAAAACAATTCCTCCATTTCTGCAACCGGGCGACGTAATTGGTATTTGCGCTCCCGCTCGTAAAGTTTCATCCGATGAGATGAAGGATGGTATCAATTGGCTTGGGTCAAAAGGATTTAAAGTGAAGGAAAGTCAACACCTATACGGACAAAACAACCAGTTTTCTGGTACCGATGAGGAAAGGACATCCGACTTACAATCGCTGATTAACGATACAGAAGTAAAGGCCATTTTTTTTGCACGCGGTGGATATGGCTGTGCCCGAATAATTGATCGTATTGATTTTTCTCCGTTGGAAAAACATCCGAAGTGGCTGGTTGGATTTAGTGATATGACCGTTATTCATTCGCATATAAACGCGCATCATGGTGTTGGTACTTTACATGCTCCGATGATGATTAATCTGCTTCAAGAGAAAAGAAATGATGAAGCGGCTAATGCAATAATCGATATTCTAACGGGAAAGAATATCCGTTATTCGGAAAAAAACCTGAATTCACTGAATAGAAATGGCGTTTGTGAAGGAGAATTTGTTGGAGGAAATTTATCATTGCTTTATGCACTTGCAGGAACACCAAGTGATATTTCAACAGACGGAAAAATTCTTTTTATCGAGGATCTAGACGAGTATTTATATCATATCGATCGCATGATTATGCAGCTGAAAAGAGCAGGTAAGTTAACCCATCTGAAAGGACTTGTTGTTGGTGGCATGAGTGATATGCGAGACAATGCCATTCCTTTTGGAAAATCTGCTATCGAAATTATTGCGGAGGCAGTTGCGGAATATGATTATCCTGTTTGCTTCGATTTTCCTTCAGGACATATCGACAGAAATCTGCCCATGGTTTTAGGAGCAGATGTGCGATTAGAAGTTGGAAATGAAGTGACCTTAACCTTTTTATATGATGCAGCATATTGAAGTTGGGGCGCAAGGAGAAGTGATTGCGCAAGACTTTCTTAAAAATTTAGGCTATCACATTTTAGAGCAAAACTGGCGCTATAAGCACAAAGAAATCGATTTGATTGCACTCGATAAAAATGATTTAGTGATTATTGAAGTCAAGACGCGCAGATCGAAAAGACATGGTGAAACGGAAGACTTTATCAGCTATCAAAAAATAAATTTTTTAGCCGATGCGGCGGGTAAATATGTGGAGCGATTCAAGCAAGAATTAAACATTCGGTTTGATGTAATTACCGTTTATCTTTTAGGAGAAGAAGTAGAGGTAGAACATACGAAAGAGGCATTTTATCCTTAATTCGTTTAATCGGCTTTTTATTCCGACCTTTGCAGCATACTAAGTACCACATGAAAAAGTCTTTTAAGCCACGTCGCAACGAATCAGGCAGCGATAAACCAGGACCAAGAAAAAGAAGCAGTCAGGATAAACCAGCGGGAAGAAGAATCAGTTCCGATAGAAATCAAGATGAAAAGCCATCTTCGTTCAAAACTCGCCGTTCTAACTTTAATAATTTCGATAATCCTAGGTTTATAAACGACAAAGACAGCGTAACGAAGAAAGCAGGATGGGATGATTTTGATGGGCCTTCTGAAAGAAAGCGTCCTTCAAGAGACAATGATGATCGTCCGAAGAGAAGTTTCTCACGCGATAACGACGACAGACCAAAAAGAAGTTTTTCAAGAGATAATGATGACCGTCCGAAGAGAACTTTCTCGCGTGATAATGACGACAAACCAAAAAGAAGTTTTTCGAGAGATAATGATGACCGTCCGAAGAGAAGTTTCTCTCGCGACAACGACGACAGACCAAAAAGAAATTTCTCAAGAGATAATGATGATCGTCCGAAGAGAGCATTCTCACGTGATAACGACGATAGACCAAAAAGAAGTTTTTCTAGAGATAATGAAGATCGTCCGAAAAGAGCATTCTCACGTGATAACGACGACAGACCAAAAAGAAGTTTTTCGAGAGATAATGATGACCGTCCGAAGAGAAGTTTCTCGCGTGACAATGACGACAAACCCAAGAGAGCATACTCGCGCGATAACGACGATAGACCAAAAAGAAGTTATTCTCGCGACAATGAAGACAAGCCGAAGAGAGCATACTCACGTGATAACGACGATAGACCAAAGAGAAGCTATTCAAAAGATGATGATCGTCCGAAGAGAAATTATAACAAATCTGACAAAGGCGAATCAAAGAGAGGTTATTCAGCAGGACGTGAAGAGTTTCGTTCGAAAAAATCACAACGTGGAACCTTCACTGAGAATGGGGCTATTCGCTTAAACCGTTATATCTCTATGGCGGGGATTTGTTCTCGTCGTGAGGCCGATGAAATGATTCTTGCAGGTGTAGTTTCTGTGAACGGTCAAGTTGTAACCGAATTAGGAACGAAAGTAGAGGCTGGAGATGATATTCGTTATAACGGAGAGCGTTTGAAGAATGAAACACATCGTTATATTTTGTTGAACAAGCCAAAAGATTACATCACTACAATGGAAGATCCTACCGCAAGAAAAACGGTAATGGAATTAGTTTCTGGTGCTTGTCGTGAGCGTATATACCCAGTTGGTCGTTTAGATCGTTTAACAACAGGATTATTATTGTTCACTAACGATGGTGATTTAGCAAAAGTGTTGACGCATCCAAGTTCGTTGGTGCGTAAAATATATCATGTGGAGTTGAATAAAAACGTGAAGGCTGCCGACTTAAAACTAATTGCAGAAGGGATTGAACTGGAAGATGGTTTTATGCAGGTTGACCAGGTAGCGTATGATGGTGATGGATCTGATAAAAAAATGGTGGGCTTACAAATTCACTCAGGTAAAAACAGAATTGTTCGTCGTATTTTCGAACACTTAGGTTATGAAGTTGTCAAACTTGATCGTGTAATGTTTGCTGGCTTGACTAAAAAAGATTTACCGAGAGGAAGATATCGTTCGTTAACGGAGACAGAAGTAGGAATGCTGAAAATGATTTCTCCAAAACGAATGAAGGGCTTGCGTTAATCAAAAAAACAAATTGTTCTATTAAATTTCTTAATTCATCAAAAAATGAGTCGCGTTTGTATTTATTTAACATTCTCTTTTCTTTTTTTAATGCAGCATTCGTTTGCGCAATTAACTCAACAATGGCTACGAACTCATAATGTTCGTGCAAACTCATCCGATAGAGTTCAAAATATTTATCCAGCGGTAAACGGAGATGTTATTATTTCCGGAAGCTCCGCTGGTAAAAGAAATTCCCTTGATGCTTTCGCCATGCGCTATGCAAGCAATGGCGATACACTGTGGTTTTATCGTTACGACGGAGCTGCGTTAAGTGATGATTACGCTTATGCAATGGCCGTTGATGCCAACGAAAATGTATACTTAACTGGAAAGTCAAGAGCAGCTTCTACAGGATGGGATGAATTAATCACCATCAAATTAAATTCTTCAGGTGTTCAACAATGGGTCTATCGTTATTCACCAACAGGAGGTGGCGATAGTCGCGGAAATAGCATTACTGTAGACCCTAACGGTAACGTCTATGTGGCAGGATGGTTTGATGGACCTTCATCAAGTCAGGATTGGTTGGTGATTAAATTTAATCCGAGTGGTACTGTGCAATGGACAGACATTAAAAATAGTGCATTAAGCGGAACCGACGAGTGTAATAAAATAATCATTGATGCAATTGGAAATCCTGTTGCTTGCGGATATATGTATAATAGTGTAGCAAACGGATACGTGAATGCCTACGTGAAAAAGTATAATGCTGTAGGAGGAATGATTTGGGAAGACTATTACACGAATCCCGTAATTAATTATACCGACAATGCAGTCGATTTAAAAGAAAATAGTATAGGGGATATAATAGTGGTTGGAGAAACAACCAACGCTACTGGATTTAATCGTGATCCATTTGTTATATCATACTCTCCCTTAGGCGTAAGAAATTATACTTTGATTGTTCCAGATAGTGGATCAAATGATGTTTCTGTCATGGATATGGATCTTGACAATAACAACAATGTCTATTTCACCAGTTATGATTTTAATAACATCTTAGTTTCAAAAGTAAATAGTAATGGTGTTTTTCAGTGGAAAAGATTCTGGAGAGGCTCCGTGCCTTTCTCGTATGATGTTTCTTTTTCTATAGGATTAGATGCTAACGGTAATGCCTATACTACAGGAAGAGGTATTTATCCTGGTCCGCCTTACTACGGGAATGGCGGTACTGATAATTTGGTAATTGCTAAGTTTGGCACTAACGGAGATTCCCTTTGGACGTATAGAACTTTATTAACAGGAACGGCGTCAATGGGATTTGCCTTAGCTGTTCGCGATAATAAAGTATATGCGGGTGGGTTTGCTACGGATACTGCAGAGGTAAATGAAAATTTATTGACCGTTGTGGTTGATACCGCTGGTCAGTTATTAAATCAATGGACGTACAACGGAGTAGGGGAGGCAATCACATTAGGACAATTCGTTTGTAGTGATGCGAATAACAATATTTATTGCGCAGCTACTGTGAATCGTCAGTATTATCACGGTTATGATATTGCTGTGGTGAAATATAATTCAGCAGGAACATTACTGTGGGAGTCGATTTATACTTCTCCAGGATGGAAGAATGATACGATCACCGCATTTCGATTAGATCATCTTGGTCAACCAATCATTAGTTTATCGACGGATACAAATGCTAACAATTCTGGCTATCAATTATCATTGTTGAAAATGGATGTTGATGGACATTTCATTGATACCGCTGTTTACTCATCTACTATTGGTAGTAATTCTTTTGCAAGCGATATGATTATTGGCAACAGTAACGATATTTATTTAGCATCGAAGTCAAATGATGGAAGAGGATTGTTGATGCATTGCGATTCTAATTTAAATGTGACATGGTCTGCAACGATAGATAGTACCTTGTTTACACCTTCTGAAATTAATCAGTTGGCGTTATTTAACAATGGAGATGTTGGACTTGCTGGATACATTCAGTCGGGACCAGGCAATATGTGGTACGGTGTGTTGCAGCGATACGATTCAACAGGTGCAAGACTTTGGAATATTCCTGTTGATTCTGCCAATGTAGCGGATAATGCGAAGGGACTTGCGATTAATGCTGCAGGTGAAGTAGCGGTTACAGGATCAAGTGGTACTACGGCCTTTACTTGTAAGTATGATAATACGGGAACGCTTCTATGGAGAAATATTAACAATACGAACACCTCGAGTGAGTTTGGTGTTAAATGTGGATTCCTATCTAACGGTAGTGTGGTAACGCTTTCGAGAGGATGGACGGGGTTCGTAGCACAATATCAAACGTCGCTTTTTGATTCGAACACGGGCTCAATGTTATGGACAAAAATCTACAATCAAACGGCTTCAGATAGAGAGCCTAAAAAGTTGTTAGTTGATCCAAATAATAGAATTGTCACTGCTGGATGGGAAATAAATGTTGGTTCTACCAATGCAGATTATTCATTGGTTGGTTATACTCCTACTGGCACTCAGCTATTCGCTAATAAATACACCTCTCCAGGATTAAACCCCGATTACCTACGTGATTTATGTCGTGACTCAGCAGGTAATTATATTATTACCGGACAAAGTGCGAACGATTTCTTGAATGAGTTTTTGTATAAAATGGTTACTATAAAATTTGGTAGCAGTGTGACATCGTTAGAAAATATTGCACCGAGTAATTCAGTTTTGACTGTTTATCCTAATCCAACCAACCAATCGTTAACTATTTTAAATACAACAGTAGAAGAAATTAATCAAGTATTATTATTTGATATCAGTGGTCGCTTGATTACCACCTTCGGAAAAACAATTGAACTCGATTTATCGACTATTCATTCAGGAATGTACTTGTTACAAATCAACAAAACGAACGGAGAACTGTTGAGTACACGAATAATAAAAGAATAATGAATGTTCTAGAAAAAATAGAAATTCATAGAGCAACTATCGCTAACATCGACGAATTACAAAAAATTAGTCGTGATACTTTTTTTGAAACGTTTGCGCATTCTACTTCTGAAGAAAACATGTGTCAATATTTAGAAAATAATTTTTCTAAAGAACAACTTTCAAAAGAAATCGAAGACGAGCATTCTGCATTTTATTTTGCTAAGCTTGAAAATACTGTAATCGGTTATTTAAAGATTAATTATTCGGGAGCACAAACAGAGTTGAACGATCAAAAATCGCTAGAGGTAGAACGCATTTACATTGGTAAAGAATATTACGGAAAGGGGGTTGGTCAGCTGCTTTTGGATTTTGCATTACAAATTGCAAAACAACAACAAATGGATTATGTGTGGTTAGGTGTTTGGGAAGAAAATCACAGAGCCATTCAGTTCTATTTAAAAAATGGATTTATCACTTTTGATAAACATGTTTTCATGCTTGGCGAAGAAGTCCAAAACGATTTTATGATGAAACTAGAATTAAAAAGTGTTGAATAGCTCAATAGCTTTTATTCTTTATGCTCCGGCTTTGAATTAGGATGCAAAAGCTCCATTACTGAATTTACTTTTTCATTCGGAATCATTATAGCTAATTGATAGTGAGAAATCTTCCATCCTTGCTTCGTGCGTGTAGCTACACCTGCACCTGCACAAACGCCCATCCATGTATCTAACTTTTCATCCCACCAAGCAGTATTATTATCCGAAGAAAAATAAACATATCGTTCTATTGTTTTAAAATCCCAGGTCTTTTTACTCTCAAAATATTTCTTTGACCATTCCTGAAACTCGTTTTTTGTCCAGCGTTCAGTAGCATCTGTTCCCAAATAGATGGCGCCATCTGCCATTGCACCAAAATATTTTTCTGCATCTGCAAT
>JBKCGZ010000090.1:0-4601 GCA_046303115.1 Bacteroidota bacterium
TAAGCAAAGTGCAGAATTTATTGCATCTAAAGAAAGAGCTGGAAATGCAATTGGCGGATTATCTGTTGGTGAACCTGCTGAAATGATGTATGAAATCACTGATCAAATAACCGATATTCTTCCTAAGGATAAACCGCGCTATTTAATGGGTGTTGGTACACCTGCAAATATTATTGAGGGGATTGCACTCGGTGTTGATATGTTCGATTGTGTAATGCCTACACGGAATGCTCGTAACGGAATGTTGTTTACAAAGAATGGTATTATCAATATCCGTAACGAAAAATGGAAATCTGATTTCTCTCCTATCGAAGAAGATGGTGCTACTTATGTCGATACGTATTATTCGAAAGCTTATTTGCGTCATTTGAATTCGAACAATGAAATGCTCGGAGCTCAAATTGCATCTATTCATAATCTTGGTTTTTATTTATGGTTGACGAAAGAAGCAAGAAAGAGAATTATTGATGGAACCTTCTCTGAATGGAAACCTGTTATTCTTGAAAATATCACACGACGTTTGTAATGATGAAAATGAAAATAATAGACCGCTATATTATCAGAAAGTTCTTAGGGACTTTCTTTTTTGCGTTAGGGTTAATTATTTTGATTGCTATTGTATTTGATATCTCTGAAAAGATTGATGACTTCATTGAGAAGGAAGCTCCAATTAGAGCGATTGTATTTGATTATTACTTAAACTTCATTCCTTACTTCGGAAATTTATTTAGTCCGTTATTCGTTTTTATCTCCGTTATTTTCTTTACTACGCGGATGGCGAATCTTACGGAGATTGTGGCCATATTAAGCAGCGGAGTTAGCTTCAAACGATTATTAGTTCCTTATATGATTGGAGCCACAGTCATTACTTGTATTTCACTCTATTTAAACAATTATGTTATTCCGCATTCTAATTCAACGCGAATAGCTTTCGAAACAAAGTATATCAAGAATCCATTCGTATATAAAAATCGTCATGTGCATCGTCAGATTGCTCCTGGTGTATTTATTTATTTTGATAGTTACAATAATGTCGATAAGATCGGTTATCAGTTTTCGATGGAAAAGATTGAAAATGGTAAAATGATTTCAAAGTTAATGTCGGAAAGAATAATCTGGGATAGTACCAAAACAAAATGGAAGGTGGAGAATTATTTTATTCGTTCGATTGATGGTATGAAGGAAACAATCAAATCAGGTTATCAAATCGATACTGCTCTTGCTTTTAAACCGGATGAGTTTAATCGTCGATCAAATTACATTGAAACGATGGACTCTTACGAGCTAAAGAAATACATCGAAGAAGAAACGCAGCGAGGTTCTGAAGAAATTCCTTTGTATCAGGTTGAATTATATCGCAGGACATCTTTCCCGTTTGCAACGTTTATTCTAACCTTGATTGGCGTATCATTATCGAGTAAAAAGGTACGCGGCGGAATTGGAATGCAAATCGGATTAGGTATCCTTTTAAGCTTTACCTATATCATGTTCATGCAAATCAGTCAAACATTCGCCACTAACGGAAGTATGTCGCCGTTATTAGCAGTTTGGATTCCGAACATCTTATTTTCTATGGTTGCATTGTACCTTGCTAAAAAAGCAATGCAATAGATTACTCGTAAATTTTTATTGTATTGTAAAGCGTATCTCTTTCAACAGGGGTTCTTCCAGCTTGTCTGATTAAATCAATTAACTCATCTGTTGAAAGTGTTGGATTCTGCTCTTCTGATCCTGCCATTGAATAAATCTTTGTTGAATCATCGATGGTTCCGTCTAAATCATCAACACCAAACGATTGCGTAAGCTGTGCTGAGCTTCTTCCTAACATTGGCCAGTATGCTTTTACATGATCAAAATTGTCAAGATAAATTCTGGCTATAGCATATACTTTTAAATCTTCAATCAAAGAAACTTCCGGCACATGACTCATATCGTTATCAGAGTTTCTAAACTTTAAAGGAATAAACGTTTGAAATCCTTTTGTCTTATCTTGTAATTCACGCAATCTTCGCATATGATCTACTCTATGAGCATAGGTTTCTATATGTCCGTAAAGCATCGTACAATTACTACGAATGCCGCACTCATGCGCTGTTTGATGGATCTCTAACCATTTCGCTGAATCACATTTGTCGCCGGCAATTTCTAAACGCGTTGCCTCATCAAAAATTTCTGCTCCTCCACCTGGTATAGAATTCAATCCTTTAGAAATTAAATATTCCATTCCTTCTTTCGTCGACATTTTTGCTTTGCGGAACATATAATCTAATTCTACGGCCGTGAAAGCTTTGATGTGTAAATCGGGACGATGATTTTTAATTTGCGATAATAACTCTCCAAAAAATGTTGCATCCATTTTAGGATGAACACCACCTACAATATGTACTTCTGTAATTGGAACACCATCGTATGCTTTTACTTTATCCAGCATCTGATCGATGGTCATTTCCCAACCCGCTTCTTTGTGTTTGTATTCTTGCGAGTAAGAACAAAACTTACACGAGAATACGCACAAGTTAGTTGGTTCAATATGAAAATTACGATTGAAGTAGGTGTATTTACCATTCTTCTTTTCACGTACGTAATTCGCAAGCACACCTAATGTTGACAGCTCTCCGTGGTTAAAAAGATAGATTGCATCTTCATTTGTTATACGCTCTCCATCGAAAACTTTTTTACTGATATATTTTATTTGCTCGTCAGCACTTATTACAAGTTGCTCCTCAATAAATCTCATGTCTTTTTATTACTTATTTACTACAACAAACTTTTTAACCTCATGGTTTATATCGCCATTGAATTCTATTTGATATAATCCTGCACTTAGATTTAGATTACTTAGTTCTAGTTTGTCTTGTGGATTAAATTTAAATTCATTTGAATAAACCAATTTCCCATCATTCGAATAAATCTTTATTGCTGCTTTTTGACTTTCGGTATAGTTCGTATTAATTGCTAATACATCACTATTGGTCACAGGATTCGGATAAATAGAAATCGATGATGAAATAGCGCAGTTAAAATTAGATGAATTGGTTATTCTGAATGCAGAACTTTTATAATTGTTGACATGATTGTAATCATTATCCACGATTCGAACCTCAAACAAATTACTTCCTAGGTCACCTCCTATTTCATCTAATTCTACCCATTTTGTTTCTCCTGTTTGAATCGAGTCATTCCATAAAAAGTTCTTCGATATACCAGCAGAAATCGCATAGTTAAACGTAATGTTCGAACAGGTAACATTTCCGTTATTTCTGATTTTAACTTTGGGTTGAAAGCAACGATTGGCAGAATAAGTAACTGGATTTTCTATTGAATCAATTGAAATATCCTTTTGATTAATGTTCGGTGTTGCCAATCCGTTAGAAGATACTAATGAATGTCTGGAAGTTGCTAATGCTAATTTCATTCGCTCTACCTGACGATTCGTAAAGAAGCTCATACATTTATCATCGGTATAATCCATATAATTCATGTACATAATGCCTGGTGCTGTATCCGTGCAAGCATCTGTTTTTGGAAATGAAGGACAACGTGTATTGGAATTCGCTTGCTTGGGAGTATCTGAAATTGCATCATCGTTACTGCAAGATCCGTTATCATCTCCCCAGATGTGTAATAGATTTAACCAATGCCCTATTTCATGCGTGGCTGTACGTCCGTAGTTGTAAGGTGCAATAGCATTCTTAAATCTACCGAATGCTTTATAATTAATTACTACTCCATCGCTATTGGCAATTGTTCCAGGAAAGGATGCAAAGCCAAGAACATTATTTTCCAGTTCGCAGACCCAGATATTTAAATAAAACATACTGTTCCATGCATCCTTACCTCCATCAACAGTGCTATAAATGCGGTTATCAAAAATGGAAAAGGCATTCGTAATATTAGTTGGTGTTCTTGTTATGCCAGTTGTATAATTTCCATTCGCATCGGTATTTGCCAAAACAAACTTGATTTTACTATTACGAACTAAGGGTTGCCAAACCGGAGGTACATCTAATATATTTTCATTGATGATATTATAATCTTCATTTAAAACATCCAGCTGACTTTGCACTTGTTCATCAGAAATATTTTCTACTGCTGCATTATCTGCATGATAGATGACATGTACAACAACTGGAATCGTATACATCGTATCATTGGTCGCTACCTTCATTAATTGATTGGCTTCAGCCAATTTTGAATTTCTCAAAAACTGTTGCTTATACAGTACATCCGTATTTAACTTATAACGATGTAGACTGTCCGTTACACAGCGATGTGTTTGTCCAAATGCTAGTATTGGAACTAAACAAAATAGAAGCAGTCTAAGTCTCATTGATGATGTATAATAAGCGATACAAAGTTAAAATAAAGTTCCTCATAATATTAAAAAAGAGGGATGCGTTAACACCCCTCTTTTTATCAATAACTTAAAGTCAGATTACTTTAAAATCTGAATTTTCTGTACTGTTTTAGTAGTAGCATTGTTAATCTCTACGAAATATAATCCTTGAGATAAATGCGATAAGTCCATATGGTAAGTGCCATTTCCATTAGATGGTAAGGAAGTAGTTAATACTTCAGCGCCTACCATGTTGAAGATTCTG
>JBKCGZ010000091.1:0-32521 GCA_046303115.1 Bacteroidota bacterium
ATCATTTACTCCATAAAAATCAACTGCATTTGCAAACTCAATTGGAATTATTACCTCTTTCAATCAAAAAATATTTAAATTATTAATTTCACCTGATGATTTGTCTGTTCGACCTTTCAAAAATAGGAAATTAATATTTCAGATAAAATAAATGTCACTTGAAATAAAAGTTAAATTAGCTAATTGCCGTTCAAAATTACAAATCTCTGAATTAGCCAATGCAATCATTCGAATCAAAAGCTACTTTCTGACTATTACAAACTAACTTCAGAAAAAGGATACGAAGATGCAGAACAAAATCCGACGAAAGATAAATGCACCTTTCAATTGCGATTAAAAACTGTGTTATCTTTGAAGACTGAATAACCGAAGTGAAGAAAGTCCTCATCATACAAACAGCCTTTATTGGAGATGTCATTTTAAGTACATCATTGATCGCTTCATTAAAGGCCAGTAATCCATCTTTTTTAATAGATGTCTTAGTTAGGAAGGGAAACGAATCATTGCTTCAAAATAATCCTGCAATAGAAAACATCCATGTTTGGGATAAATCACAGCATAAGATCAGTAGTATTTTTCAGATGGTCAGAAAAATCAGAAGTGAGAAATACGATTTAATTATCAATTTACAACGATTTGCTTCGTCTGGAATTATGACCGTATTAGGAGGAGCAACAGAATCAAGGGGATTCAGTAAAAATCCTCTATCGATCTTCTTTTCAAAAAAATATACGCATCAAATTGATCCGGCGAATCCAGTTCATGAGACAAGCAGAAACTTTTCTGTGGTTGCTGACCTATGTGAAGGAACTATTCATCGTCCTATTTTATTTCCTTCGGAAGAAGATTTTAAATGGGTGGAAAAATATAAGTCGACAGAGTACATATGCCTTGCTCCTGCCAGTATTTGGTTTACCAAGCAATTGCCTTTTGAAAAATGGGTTGAATTAATTCAGCAATACCATTTAAAATTTCCCTCTCATGCCATTTACATTTTAGGAGGTAAAGCGGATGCAGCGTTAGGAGATAAATTAATTCATGCTGTTAATTGTGCTAAACTTAACAATCTCTGTGGACAATTAAATTTTATGCAAAGTGCGGCCTTGATGAAGGGTGCAAGAATGAACTATGTCAACGATTCTGGTCCATTACACATCTGTTCGGCCATGAATGCTCCTGTAACAGCATTCTTTTGTTCGACCACACCAGCATTCGGATTTGGCCCTTTGTCTGACCAATCAACCATAGTTGAAAGCCAACTAGAATTAGCTTGTAAGCCTTGCGGTTTACATGGTTATAAGTCCTGCCCTAAAGGACATTTTAACTGCGGAAAAAGTATTCAAATCCACATTCAATAAATTTTACATATTGATTTTCAAACAATTGGTTAATTTTTTACATTAATATGTTATAACCATTGTTGTATATACATATATTTGCATGAAAATAAATAACACAATGAAAAAAATAATCTTAACATTAGCGATTGCCGCATTAGGGTTTACGGCATCAGCACAAAGCAAATGGAATGTAGACCCATCACATTCGAACGTTAAATTTTCTGTTTCACACATGGTGATTTCAGAAGTGGAAGGATCTTTCTCTGGATATGAAGGAACACTTGATGCTCCAGGAGCTGACTTCAACAATTCATCAATTAATTTTAGTGTGAATGTTGGAACTGTAAATACAAACAGTGAACAACGTGATGGACATTTAAAGAGTGCTGACTTTTTTGATGTGGCTAAATACCCAACAATGAATTTCAAAAGCACTTCTTTTAAGAAAACAACTGGCAACAATTACCAATTAGAAGGAAACTTAACCATTAAGGGAGTAACGAAAAAAGTAACATTTGATGTGACTTATGGTGGAACAGTTAAAGATCCTTATGGAAACATCAAAGCAGGCTTTAAAGCAAAAGGAAGCATCAAGCGCATGGATTATGGTTTAACATGGAGCGCGTTAACAGAAGCAGGTGGAATGGTTGTAGGTGATGAAGTTGCAATCATGTTTAACATTGAATTAGCGAAAGCAAAATAATTAACAATAGTATCTGAATTAGTTTTTCCAAGACCTTCGAATTTCGGAGGTCTTTTTTATTGGATAAAATTACTTTAGCAAAAAAAAAGAAAATGGAATTAGGAATTGGTTCACGTGTTAGACATCCAGAATTTGGAGCAGGAGTAATTATCAATGTTAAGGCTCGTACTTACTTGATTGTTTTTATTGATAAAGGACAGATTGAAGTTGCTAAAACATACATATCACTCGAGACAATAGAGGCAGTTGAACCCGATTCAGACCTTGTTAGTTTGTTTGATGTTGAACGCAGCTTAACCAATATTATCAAGCGCTACAGTGATATTCAAGAGACGGTCCCGATGGGTGCAAAGTGGACAGGAGGCAAAATGATTTTACAGCCGGGCAATCCTGGTTTGCAAGGAAAAGAAATTCCGATTGACGTATTTTTTAATAAGATTATTATGGTGCGTGATCGCTTACGTGTGATGGAGCAACGCATCAATGCGCATGATAAATTAACGGAAGAAGATAAAATCAATTTGCAACAATACCTGACACGTATTTACGGCTCATTAACAACATTCAACGCACTCTTTAAAGAAACCGATGATTACTTTAAAGGCGAAAAAACAAGCTAGTTTTTGTTTTTAGTAAAATCAGGTTCGTATTTTTTGTGACGCACTTTGGCTTCAAACCATTGATGAAAGATAATCAGTTCGTGACTTCTCGGAATCCATTTGTAATCGGCATTAATAGACTGAAGTAAAAGAAAATCCTTTTTCTTATCAAGCCATGTTTCTTTGAAGTCGAAACCATTGATTGCGAGGTGACGAAGAATTCGGAATATAACGACATCGCGTTTACGAATAGATTTCATTTTTGAAGTTCGCTCGATATGCTTTCTTAAACTTTCAATACGTTGATCGGCCAAATCGATTTTTTCAGTTTCCAGCGTAAGAAAAATTTGCAATAAACGAATTCCAATATTCCACCCCTCCTTTTCATTCTCAATTTCTTTGGTATCTTGTAATTGAAAATTCGACTTTTTATATTCTCCTTGCAAAAACAAAGTCGTAGCAAGCAAGTATTTTCTTCTTGACAATTCTTCTTCAGTATTACCTATCAAATCTTCTGAAATAATTTCTGTTAATGCCTGATTACTTTTTGAATAGTTTCCAAGATAAATATTCAAGAAAGCTAATGACTCTTTGTAATAGTTTTTATCTGTTGGACGCAAGCCAGGGAATCGCAAAGCTTCTTCATTACTCTTAACTGCATCATCATATTTATAATTAAACATTTGTGTTGCTGCTAGATTGGTATACGCCTCTGCAATCCTTGTGAACTGTTTCAATGAAGGTTGATCTTTTAGATGATTAATCAATTCCATCAACAAAATTTCAGCATCATCAAATTCTTCTTTCATGTGAAAATATTGCAGTTTCAATAAGGAAAGATTATAATAGACATTCCAACTAAACGACTTTTTATTCTCGTGCTCTAAATTTTCAATTGCGGTTTCTAATTCTGCCTTAATGTGCGATTGCAAGGTTGACTTATCTTGTACTTCACGAATTAGTTTATAAACTAGATACTGAGCCTCATTTAGCAAGTTCTTCTTAATTTGAAGCTCTTTCATTTCATTGATAATCATCAATGGGTCATGATCAGGAAAAAGAGAAGCATTTAAAAGGAATTTCAGATTCAAAAAACAGATCCACTCATCGTACAATTCAAACTTTTCAGATAACGAGATCCCTCGTTTCAATATTCGTATCATCTCTTTATTCCCGACCCCACGAGCAGCAATATTATAGGAAAGCCCAACAAGTTTTTTCGCCTCCATCAATCCCATAAAATAAGGCGAGTTTACATCTTCCCTATACAGATTTACATCGAGGTAGTTGGACTCATACATTTTTTCGCGAAAGCGTTCAACCAATTTGTTAAATGTTGATTTATCTACTTTAACTTTCCCGTAAATTTTTGCTTGCATTTCACTCTCGGAATATTCCTTTTCCGAATTCAAAATATCAAACAACTTCAATGATTTCGACTGAGTTAAGCTTCCATCTTCATGGAGCTCTAGAAAGCGACGAAAAGTTTTTCGCTCATTACTTCTCAATCGTGAAAAAAAACTTTGTGTATTCTTAAAAATTTCATTCATATTGTTTTTATAATTCAGAAATTTTACTTTCTTTTGTAAGACAAACAATTTTTTATGATAGAGTTAATTATTGCACTTTTAATGAATCTGGGGTTTGCTTTTAATAGCGACGCCCTTCAGAGCGATACGAATACAATCGTTATTGTGACGGATGAACAAACTGGTCAATCTTACACCTATGGTGGAATTGGCAGCACAGGTGGAGTGGGAAATTATGAAGGTGCTCCAAATACAATTCACTATATCTTGCATAAAAATAAAGACGGCACTTATGTGTTAATCAGAAGATAATATTGAAGGCATCTTGATAGATGCCTTTTTTTTATTCCTCGTAAAATTAAATTAAAAAACTTATAAAATATCACTTTTATTGTACTTTAATTCATTTTAAATAGAATTACTATTTATTGATTTTCAATATTTTACAATAATTAAAGTTGATTTAAAGGTTTTATAAGTAATTTTCAAGTGTACTTAAAATCAAATAATGTCCCTTTTTCTTGTTAAACGCTTCTTTACATTTGTTCTTGTAAAGGGCTTTGTTTAACAAAGTAAAATTGTTTTGGCTTTTCTGTGTCGCTCAGGTCTCGTTCTAAACGAGACCTTTGTGTTTTTAACTAAATCCTATTTTTACCGAATGAAGTTGGAAGAAATTAAGTCGTACTTAGAACAACAACATAACAAATACAATCGAATTGATTTTATTGAGAACGACCCTATTTTAATTCCACATGCTTACACAAAAAAAGAAGATATTGAAATTAGTGGATTCTTTGCTGCTACATTTGCCTGGGGACAACGTATTACTATCATCAACAAAACGAAGCTGTTTTTATCATGGATGGATAATAATCCTTTTCAATTTATTGTGCATGCAAAGTCGAGCGACTTAAAACCCTTTCAAAAGTTTGTGCATCGAACATTTAATGGTGATGATGCCATTTTTTTAATCAAGCAATTGCAGATAATCTATCAAAAGCACGGAAGCCTTGAAAACAGTTTTCTTCAATATCATCAACCAAAACAATTGCCCACCACATTGGCAAATTGGAAAAACGAGCTACTTAAAAGCAATCAGGAACATCATTGCAAAAAACATTTTGGAAATCCATTAGAAAACTCCACTGCCAAGCGACTATTAATGTTTTTTCGTTGGATGGTAAGAAATGATAAACGTGGAGTCGATTTCGGTATTTGGAAGCATTTTAAGCCATCTGAACTTTACATTCCGCTCGATGTTCATACAGGAAATGTTTCGCGCATGCTAGGCTTGCTAAACAGGCCTCAGAATGATTGGAAGTCGGTTGATGAATTAACGCATGCTTTACGAAAAATGGATGCAAAGGATCCGATAAAATATGACTTTGCTTTATTTGGAACTGGCGTAGAAGGCGAACTCCAGTTCTAACTATTTGTAATGCACATTAATTTCTCCATCGGAAGGCAACTCGGTAGAACTATCGCTGGATAATTTTGTCCATACCATATACTTTCCTGTTCCTTTACAAGCATACCCTACTATAGTATCGTTGGGTGAAAAATTTAGTCGTTGAAAAATCCTCCATCGTTTGTCCTTCTCCTGCACTCCAACTTTTATATCCAATTTTTCGGTGTAGGTATTTTTTAAATAAACACGGTAAGTCCCTTTGGCTTCAATACATTGCAAACAGGACTTCCCCCACTCCGACTTGTACTTTACAATGTACTTAGCAAGATCCTCCTCCTCTAAAAAAGCGGAAGAAATAAATCCAACAATTAAAACAACTACTAAAAGAAAATATTTCTTCACTACCTGCAATGATTATTTTTTAGAATGATTATCGCTTCTTGATTGCCCATTTTTTTTGAATAATTCCAATCCTTACATGCCCCTTCAAAATCACCTTGTGCCTTCTTTACAAACCCACGATTATTGTAAGCCTCATAATTACCTGCATCAAACTTAAGAACTTTATTAAAATCATTCATGGCTAGGTCGTATTTTTTCAATTTAGAATAAGCACTTCCTCTCGACAAATAGGCTTGAACATGAGTACTATCATAATTCAATACTGTATTATAATCCGCCAACTCCCCTTCATAATTTCCAACACTCCCCTTTACAAATCCTCTCTTGATGTATGCATTATAATTGAGCGTATCGAATGATAACGCTTCATCGAGTAATTTAATTGCTTCCTGTGGGTGGCTCAAACGAAATTGCGTCATAGCCCTATTGTAAAGCTCATTCGACTTTACCTTATCCTGCGCCATCGTTGAATGATACAACAAAATCAAAATAAGGAATAATTTACCTCTCAATTTCATTAACTTAATTTAAAAAAGAAAGGTCGCCAAATGACGACCTTTCAAATTATTCAACTATTTTTATTTATCGATGCTGATTAATTCAACTTCGAAAATTAGAGCTGTATTAGGTCCGATTTTTCCACCTGCACCTCTTTCGCCATAAGCTAAGTTAGAAGGCAAATAAAGCATCCACTTAGAACCAACTGGCATTAATTGTAACGCTTCCGTCCACCCTGGAATTACTCCTGTTACCGGGAACGACGCAGGCTGACCACGCTCAACAGAACTATCGAATACAGTTCCATCGATTAAAGTACCATGGTAATGAGCAGTGATTTTATCGTTTAAAGTTGGCTTTGGACCAGTACCCATTTTAACCACTTTGTATTGAAGTCCGCTAGCTGTAGTAACTACCCCTTCTTTCTTCTTGTTTTCTTCTAAGAAAGCTTTTCCTTTAGCTTCGTTAGCGGCACCTTTTTCTTTTTCCTTACCCATCATATAAGTCTGGATAGCGCCTTCACAAGCTTGAACTGTCATAACTGGCTTGTTCGCGAAGAAATCCTTCATACCCTGAGCCATGATATCGACGTTCACGTCGTCTAAATTACCTTGCTTCAAATTGTTTGCGATCGATACGCCAAGGCTGTAGCTAATCGAATCCTTTTCTGTTTTCATATTTGTGTTTGATTTTTCCTGAGCATTGCAAGAAGAAACTACCATTGCTATTACGAAAGCAGGCAGCATTAATTTTTTAAGTGTCATATCGATTTTATTTGATGGCAAATATAGGAAATTGTCGTTTGAGTAATAATCCTCTATTAAAATTAACTTAATTTTATTTTGGATGTTATTTTCCTGAATTCATAGTCCGAACAAGTATATATTTGCACTCTTATGCCCTTTCAATTAACCTCACAATTTCAACCTACAGGTGATCAGCCGCAAGCGATTGCTCAACTGTCGAAAGGCATAGGAAACAACGACTTTGCACAGACCCTATTAGGTGTCACAGGGTCGGGTAAAACATTTACGGTTGCGAATGTTATTCAGAACATTCAACGTCCGACTCTGATTTTAAGCCATAATAAAACGCTGGCAGCTCAACTTTATTCTGAGTTCAAGCAATTTTTTCCGAACAACGCTGTAGAGTACTTTGTTTCTTACTACGACTATTACCAGCCAGAAGCCTATATTCCAACGACAAATACCTATATCGAAAAGGATTTGTCCATTAATGAAGAAATTGAAAAGCTTCGTTTAAGCACTACCACTTCTTTGTTATCGGGAAGACGAGATATTATTGTTGTTTCATCTGTATCATGCATCTATGGTATGGGTAACCCTGCTGATTTCGCAGAGAATATTGTACGTATTCAAAAAGGTCAGCGCATTAGTAGAAATGCTTTTTTACATCATCTCGTAACATCGCTTTATTCTCGAACAACAGCAGAATTTAAAAGAGGTAATTTCAGAGTGCAAGGCGATACTGTAGATGTATTTCCTGCTTATAGTGATCTGGCAGTTAGAGTAACTTTCTTCGGAGATGAGATTGAAGAATTGGCTACGATAGAACCAAGTACAGGAAAGAAATACGAGAAGCATGACCATCTGGCTATTTTTCCTGCGAACATCTTTGTAACCAGTCAAGCGAGACAGCAAGGTGCCATCCATTCTATTCAAGCAGATTTGGTAAAACAAATTGATTATTTCCATGACATTGGGAAACATCTCGAGGCAAAGCGATTGGAAGACAGAGTTGTTTTTGATTTAGAAATGATTCGTGAGCTAGGCTATTGTTCAGGAATTGAGAACTACTCCCGTTATTTTGATGGCAGAGGTCAAGGAGCTCGTCCATTCTGTTTGATTGATTATTTCCCGAAGGATTTTTTACTAGTTGTCGATGAAAGTCATGTAACGGTACCGCAGATACGAGCTATGTATGGAGGTGACCGCTCAAGAAAAGTCAATCTGGTAGAATACGGTTTTCGACTTCCTTCTGCAATGGATAATCGTCCGCTAAAGTTTGAAGAGTTTGAAAGCCTCATCAATCAAGTGATATTTGTAAGTGCCACACCTGCCAACTATGAACTTGAAAAATGTGAAGGCGTAATTGTAGAACAGGTTATTCGTCCGACTGGATTATTAGACCCCCCTATTGAAGTAAGGCCTGTCACCAATCAAGTGGATGATTTATTAGAAGAAATCGAAAAGACCATTCAGAAAAAAGAAAGAGTGCTTGTAACTACACTGACTAAACGAATGGCGGAAGAATTAACGAAATATTTAACTAAGCTGGATATCCGTTGCCGTTATATTCATTCAGAAGTTGAAACATTAGAAAGAATTGAGATCTTGCAAGAATTAAGAGCAGGTATCATTGATGTTTTAATCGGAATCAACTTATTGAGAGAAGGCCTGGATTTACCAGAAGTTTCTTTAGTTGCCATATTAGATGCTGACAAAGAAGGTTTCTTACGTTCAAACAGGTCTCTTACACAAACAGCAGGAAGAGCGGCGAGAAATTTAAATGGTCGAGTAATTATGTATGCGAATAAAATTACGGAAAGCATGCGTTTAACCATTGATGAAACGAATCGAAGAAGGGAAAAACAAATGAAATACAATGAGGATAATGGCATCACTCCTCAAGCATTAAATAAATCGATTGAATCGTCGTTTAATTACACGGCTCAGGAATCAAGGAATAATAATATCAAAGCCTATTATGAGAATGATTCGATGAATATTGCTTCTGACCCTGTAATACAATACATGACGAAAGAACAACTTGATAAAACAATTTCAGAAACGAAGAAGAAAATGGATGTTGCTGCAAAAGAATTAAACTTCATTGAAGCGGCGAAATATCGTGATGAGCTATTTGCATTAGATCAAGTAAAAAAAGAAAAGTTCAATTAAACTATGACACCTGTACTGATATTAAGCACAATTATATTTTTTATCACCAGTATTGTTGGTTGTTTGATTCTTTCATTATCTGCAAAAAAAATTGAAGATAAATATCTGCGACCAGCTATTTTCATTCACTTAATAGCGGGAGTATTAGTCCTCACATTCTTATTATTTGATAACACCACAGAAAAATTCAACCTTGTTTACTTTTGTAGTGGAGTTTTACTTTCAGGAATAATCATCAGAAAAAAACATCACCAATTACTTAAAATTTATTTTGGATTATTTCTTTTACTTATACTTTTCTTCGTCTATTCTCCATCGCTACTAGCCTATTTTATTACTGGCAACTATGGCAAGGTAAAATCTCCTCAAACAATTAATTTAAAAGAGAATTTTTATTTAGCCGAACAACAATCGATGCTTGGTTTAAGCAACGACTTTACAACCTATAAAATCTACAAGAAAAATGGACTTTACAAAAAAACGATATTACGAGATATCGATTTCGGAGGTCAAGTAGATAGCATTAATTTAATAAAATTCAATGACGATACTTTAATCATTAAAGGTTTTTTAAATAAAAGAGATACGACACTTTTTAAAAAACCAGGAATCTTTAAAAAAGGAGATGTACGCATTATTAAAAACAAGTAGCATTCAATAATTATATTTATTAACTTGCATTAAAATTAAAACAATGAAAAAAGTTATTGCCTTTATCGGATTTATTTTCATGAGCAACCTAACCTTCGGACAAATCAAGACCACTGAAATATGGTTAATTGATTTAATGCAATCTGATGGAAAAGTATCTGCTAAAAACGAATTGAAAATAACTAACAATGATTATTACGACAATCAGCCTTGCTTTTCTAAGGACGGAAGTATGATTTGGTATGCAAGTATGCCAGATACCACTCAAAGCGATTTATTTAGTTATAACTTAAAATTAAAAGAAACGAAGCAGGTTACAAATACGCCAGAGAGCGAATATCAACCTTTCCCGATTCCTTTTTATAAAGATAAACTTTCAATTGTTCGTGTTGATGCTGATGGCGCACAACGTTTTTATCAAATCGAAATGGACGGATCAGAGCCTGCAACTTTATTACCTAATGAAGACTCTATTGCGTATTACTGTTGGATGAATGATACTACACTAGGAATGTATATTCTCAACGGAGCAGGTGGTGCATTGCATCAATATGATTTGATTCCGCAACAATCCATTTTACTAATGCCTAATGGTGGATTCGGAAGGTGTCTTGCTAAAATACCTGGATCCGACAATTTAAGTTATGTAAAGTTTGACACAGAGAAAAAAGCAAGCTTAATGAAATTTGATTTTGTTGACCAGACAAGAATAATCCTCATTGAAATGCCTGAAGGTGTTCAGGATTATGCTTGGGCCCCAGATGGAAAAATTTATATTGGCAACAATGGAAAATTATTTTTTTACGACGTAAAATCGGAGACAGGTCAATGGACAGAGGTAGCAGATTTTTCAAAATCGATTGGCAATTTTTACAGAATGGCTATTAGTCCTAAAGGTGATAAAATAGCAGTTGTTTCATATAAAGGTGAACGACCATAATTCGATTTGTGGACAATAAAAGACAATTTGAATTTGTAATTGCAGGACAAGGCCTCGCTGGAAGTGTTTTAGCTTGGTACCTAATCAAGTCTAATCGTAAAGTATTAGTAATTGAAGATTCATCGCTACCAAGTGCTACGTATGTTGCTTCAGGGCTAATGCATCCCGTTACAGGTAGGCGAATTGTAAAGTCATGGAGAGCAGATGAATTTATTCCGAATGCAGTAAAGTTATATCGCGAAATAGAAAAAGAATTAAACACTCGTTTTTTTTACGACACTCCTATTCTTGAAATTTATCATGATCATGGTAATCGTAACGACTGGATGAATAGAAGTGTAACCAGTGGTATTGGAGAATTTATTGGAAAAGACTTTCACGCTGACGAATTACCAAAATCATTAAAAGCACCACTTGGAGCGCTTGAGTTAAAAATGACCGGCTGGTTAAACGCTACGACGTTCAAGAGTGAAATGAAAAAATGGTTTATTAAGCAGAATGCATTTCATGAATCAACTATCGATTATCATTCATTAGAAAAAAGAAATGAGGTCTTTACACATGATGATATTACTTTTGACAAATTAATTGATTGTAGAGGATATTACAGTGCTCAAAGTAAATCGTGGAGCTATCTGCCTTTTAATCCCGCGAAAGGAGAAGAAATTGTTTTTACTTCGGATGCTGATTTATGGAAGGAATTTATTTACCATAATACTTTTAAAATTATTCCGATAGAAAATAATGAATATCGCTTTGGCGCTACTTACGCATGGAATGACACTAGCTATGAAATAACATCAGAAGCCCGTGAAAAGTTAATTAACGGCTTGGCTTCACTGTTAGATGCTTCCTTCGAAGTATCCGGACAACGAGCAGGCATTCGTCCTTCTACTAAAGACCGTCGTCCGCTAATGGGCGAACATCCCATCGAAAAAAATCATTTTCTGTTCAATGGATTAGGTTCAAAAGGAGTTAGTGCAGCTCCTACCCTTGCCAAAGAAATGCACGACTTACTTTTAAACAATCAAAAAATCAATCCTGAATATTCGTTGGAACGATTTACTTTTCCAGGCTATTGATTCGTTGGAGTAAAGTTGGATGCGAATAATACAAAAACACGTAAGCTGGATGCGGAGTTAAGTTCGTTAAGTTATCCTTCGATAATTTTTTCAATGCTTCCTTTAGCGGTGTAGCACCAAATGTGTCTTTCGCATAAGCATCTGCCTCGTATTCATGTTTGCGCGACAAAGAATTTGTTACGGTGCTTAATAAAATTGAAACAGGACTATACAACATAAAAAATCCAATCATGCCTAATGCAAGTACTGCAGCAGGCGCTCCTAATGCATTTGATAAAGCTGGAGTATTAATAAACTGCCCCAATAAGAACATCATCAAACCAGTTTGTAGAATAGAAATGATTGTCATCTTATACGTATGCTTGCGCTTATAATGTCCGACTTCATGCGCCATCACGGCAACTAATTCATCAACGGTATGTTTTTCAATTAGCGTATCAAACAAAACAATTTTCTTCTTTGGACCTAAGCCTGAGAAAAACGCATTTGCCTTTGCTGATCGTTTACTGCCATCCATCACAAATAAATCAGAAACAGGGAATTTTACTTTATTGCAATAATCAACTAAAGCAGTTCTTAATTCTCCTTCGGGAAGTGGGGTTAGTTTATTGAACAATGGTAAAATCACTGAAGCATAAAACATACTCAACAATAATGTAAATCCACTGATTGATAGCCAAGCAATCCACCAAAAATTAGTTCCTGCCACCTGATAAAACATCACGAACATGCTCAGCAAGCTACCACCTATCAATCCACCAAGCAAATATCCTTTAAGCTTATCCATAATAAATGTCTTAACAGTTGTTCTATTAAAACCATATTTCTCTTCAATCACAAAAATAGAATACAATGAAAGCGGTGTATTGATAATATCCATCACAACACCATAGGCTGCAAAGAACAACAACGTATGCAAGATTAAATCATTTGCATAACGACCAGTGAATTCATACAACCAACCGAATCCACCGGTAAATAAAATAATCATAGTTATTACAAAACCTATGACTGAACCTAATCGACTTAATTTTTTCTTTTCAAAATCATAACTCTGTGCTTTCGTATATTCCTCTCCGTTATAAAGGTCTTTCAATTTATCAGGCACATTACCTGTCCACGATTTACCATTCAAATAATCCATCACTTGCTCCAATACAAACGAGATGGTAATTATTAAAACCATCAAAAGAAATAGTGTATTCATAACTTAGGGGTTAAATTTTGATTTAAGATATAATCCAGTAACTGATTTTTTCTCTTTGATTAAATCTTCCGGAACGCCTTCAAAAATTACTTCGCCACCACCGTTTCCGCCTTCAGGACCAAGATCAATAATCCAATCGGCTGATTTAATTATCTCCATGTTATGCTCAATTACAATGAGCGTATTGCCATTTCGCACGAGCGCATTAAATGCATCTAACAATTTGCGTATATCATGAAAATGCAATCCCGTAGTTGGTTCATCAAATACAAAAAGAGTATTCGTTGCCTGATTTCCTTTACTCAAATAAGACGCTAATTTAATACGTTGTGCTTCTCCACCACTCAAGGTACTTGATGCTTGCCCTAGTCCGATATAACCTAAACCTACATCAGCCAGTGGCTGAATCTTATTCGTAATTTTCTGATGCAATCCACGATACTTTTCAGGTCCTTGTGTTTCAACGAAGAATTCGAGCGCTTCATCAACAGTCATTTCAAGGATGTTAAAAATATTCTTACCTCTATATTCTACCGCTAAGATATCATCTTTAAATCGTTGACCATTGCAATGGTCACACTTTAAGTGAATATCCGCCATGAACTGCATCTCTACCGTAATAATTCCGTCACCATGGCAAAACTCACAACGTCCACCCTCAACATTAAATGAGAAATGAGATGGTTTTAATCCACGCTGACGCGATAACGGTAAGTCTGCGTACAAACCTCTGATTTCATCAAAGGCCTTCACATAAGTCACAGGATTCGATCTTGATGATTTACCTATCGGATTCTGATCGACCATTTCAGCATCTTTAAAATCCTGATAGTTTCCATCCATACGATCGAAGTTACCTGTAGCTTCAGAGAAACCACCGATGATTTTTTTAATGGCAGGGAATAATATTTTCTTTACCAACGAAGTTTTTCCAGAACCACTCACTCCAGTTACGGCTGTCAACACTCCCATCGGAAACTTCACATGCACATTCTTCAGATTGTTTTCTCGTGCTCCTTTAATCTCAACATACTTCTTCCACTTTCTTCTTTGAAGAGGAACAGGAATTACTTCTTTACCTGTAAGATATTTAGCTGTTAAACTATTCTCCTCTTTCATCAGCGCAGCAGCATCACCTTGAAAAACTAACTGACCACCATGCACACCGGCCATCGGACCAATATCAATTAATTGATCAGCAGCACGCATAATCTCTTCGTCATGTTCAACCACTATAACGGTATTGCCTATCTGCTTTAACGATTTCAAAACACCAATCAAACGTTCTGTATCACGTGAATGAAGTCCAATACTTGGCTCATCTAAAATATACATGGATCCCACTAACGTACTACCTAACGATGTTGCGAGATTAATTCGTTGCGACTCGCCTCCTGAAAGGGAATTCGACAAACGATTTAATGTTAAATAGCCTAAACCAACATCAAACAAAAACTGCAAACGACTATTAATTTCAGTTAGCAAACGATTCCCAATTTGTTCATCGTGCTTTTCAAATTTCAGACTATTAAAAAATGTAAAAGCTTCATCAACTGGCATGAGAACAATATCACTGATTGACTTACCTCCTACTTTCACATAATTCGCATCCTTGCGCAAGCGAGTTCCTCTGCAATCAGGACAAGCTTTTTTACCTCTGTAACGCGCTAGCATTACACGATACTGAATTTTATACATCTGCGATTCAAGATGCTCGAAAAACTGATTTAGTCCGTTGAAATATTTGTTACCTGTCCACAATAATTTTTTATCGCTCTCAGCTAATTCATAATAAGGTTTATGAATAGGGAAATCAAACTTATGTGCATTCATCACCAGTTTATCATTCCAATCTTTCAACTTTTCTCCTCTCCAACACAAGATTGCTCCATCATAAATCGAAAGACTCTTATCAGGAATTACTAAATCTTCATCAACGCCAATTACACTTCCAAATCCTTCACAAGTTTTACAAGCTCCAAACGGATTATTAAAACTGAATAAATGAACGGAAGGCTCTTCGAAAATAATTCCATCTGCTTCAAAGCGATTAGAGAATTCTTTCGCAACAACTTTATCTTCTTCCAGAATATACAAACGACAAACACCACGACCTTCATTAAAAGCAATTTGTGCAGAATCAGAAAGACGAGCCAATAAATCATCTTCTACTTCCTCTCCAACAACAACACGATCGATTAATAAATTAAAACCTGGAATTAAAACAGGAATAGATTCAACAATTGAATCGGTTGCTTTAGTAACGGTCTTTTTGGCAGCAGTCTTTTTTGCTTTTGGCTTTACTTCGGAATTTAACTCTTGTAAAACTTCATCAATATCTTTTTGTGCATCATTCACAAACAATCGATCGAAACCTTTTTGTTGTAAAGAAGATAATTCATCTGCAACTGTACGACCTGAATACTGATAGATGGGTGATGTGATGATAATTCGTTTATTCTTATTGCTAACAATAAAATCAACGATGTCTTTTACATTATCTTTTTTTACTTCATTACCGGAGGTAGGTGAAATCGTTTTACCAATTCTTGCGAATAACAATTTCAGATAATCATAAATCTCCGTAGAAGTTCCAACTGTTGAACGTGGATTACGAGAATTCACTTTTTGCTGAATAGCAATTGCTGGTGCAATTCCATGTATGTATTCCACATCAGGCTTATCCATTCGTCCGATAAACTGACGAGCGTAAGAAGATAAACTCTCTACATAGCGTCGTTGTCCTTCAGCATAAAGAGTATCAAAAGCAAGCGAACTTTTTCCTGAACCACTTAAGCCGGTAATAACAACAAAATTATTTCGAGGGATTGCAACATCAATCTTTTTCAGATTATGCATACCTGCTCCCTTAATCAGAATAAAATGTTTTGAATCGAGCGAGTTAAAATCAGGCATTGCTATATGTTATAAAATCGGGCACAAAGATACTCGAATAAAAGCAAATATTACAGTAAGTCCAAGAATTAAAGGAATGCCCGAAAAAAGCAAAGGGCCCTAAAATAGGACCCTTGCTTAGTATATTACAACAATTGATTAGTTACCAGCAAAAACTTTGAAAGTCATTACCTGATTATCGATTGTTAATTTAACTAAATAAACTCCAGTTGAATTAAACTGAACTGGCATTAATGAGTTGGTATTTACATTTGATTTAGATGAAAATACTTGTTTACCCATTAAATCAAAGATTACTACCTGATCAACCATTTTCACTTTTGAAGATGAAATCAATAAACCTTGATTTGAATAGATCAATTGTAGATCAGCGGCTGTGATTTCGTTCACTGAAGTTGGTGAACAAGGATCACAAGAAGCCCATTTAGAACATGTAGTAACATCAACTCCTGGAGTTACAATAACACGGTTAGTGTATTGCGCATTACCATTCGTACATAACCAAGCTGGATCTAATACTTCTTTAATTGGAGTGCCACCATTCACGAATAAATACTCGTAGTTAGTATTTTCTAATAATTGAATTGAAGCTTCATAGGTATTATTACCAATTGCCGTCATAGGAGTTCCTGGATAATTTGACCAACCTGACCAGCTACCGAATAAATAAACCGGAGTTGAATCTGGGTTTTGAACCTGGAATGTTGCGTTAATATAAACTGGGGCAACAGTTCCACATGCAGCACATGTGGCCCAGATTGAACAAACTGATGTATCTGTTGCACCTAATGATAATGTTCTGTTTGTATACTGTCCATTTCCATTTGTACATGGCCAAGCTGGATTTAACACTTCTTTCACTGGAGTTGCTCCGTTAACGAATAAATATTCATAGTTTGCATTGGTACCTAATTGAATAGTTACTTCATAAATGCCATTACCAATTGAAGTCATTGGAGTACCAGGATAATTACTAAATCCATTCCAGTTACCAAATACATAAACAGGAACTGAGTCAGGATTTTCAACCTGGAAGGTTACATTAGCTAAAGCAGGAACTGAAGTACAAGAATTACATGTTTGCCATTGAGCACATACTGTTAAATCAGCGCCACCAACAGCTAAAGTTCTGTTAGTATACTGACTATTTCCATTTGTACATGGCCAAGCTGGATCTAATATTTCATTTGATGGTGTAGCACCATTTACAAACAAATACTCGTAATTTGAATTTGCATTTAATGCTAACGTAACTGAATATACGCCATTACCAATTGGCGTCATTACATCTCCTGGATAGTTACCAAATCCACTCCAGCTACCAAATACGAATACCGGTGTTGAAGTAGGATTTTGAACCTGGAATGTTACGTTTACCTGAGCAGGTCCTGATGAGCAAGGATTACATGTTGCCCACTGAGCGCAATACGTAGCTGCTGTTGTTCCAACTGATAATGTTCTATTAGTATATTGCGAATTACCATTTGTACAAGGATCTGCAGGATCTAAATCTTCATTGATTGGAGTTGTTCCATTCACGAATAAATATTCGAAATTGGAATTAACAGGTAAGTTTAGAGTGATTTCCCAAGTGTTATTTCCAATTGGTGTCATTGCATCTCCTGGATAGTTACTCCATCCGCTCCAGCTACCAAACACCCATACTGGTGTAGAGTCAGGATTTTGTACCTGGAAAGTAATTGCTGCAGTTGTTGGAGTTGTGTTACATGAATTACATGTTGCCCATTGTGCACAGTAAGTAGCAGCAGTTGTTCCTACAGCTAATGTTCTGTTTGTGTATTGCGTGTTACCATTTGTACAAGGGTCTGCAGGATTTAAATCCTCATTTATTGGAGTTGCTCCATTCACGAATAAATACTCGAAGTTAGCATTAACTGGTAAGTTCAATGTGATTTCCCATATATTGTTTCCAATTGGTGTCATTGCATCTCCAGGATAATTACTCCATCCACTCCAGCTACCAAATACCCATACTGGTGTTGAGTCAGGACTCTGTACCTGGAAAGTTATTGGTGCAATTGTCGGTACAGTCGGAGGCATGAAAGTAATATCATCACAGTAGTATGTTTTTGATCCTGCTGTAGCTCCATCTATTCCGAAGTTAAAGAAGATAGAAAGTTTTTGATAATTATAAGAATAATTGATAGCTGCTGTTCCTGGTGCTTGATTAGTAAAATCAAATTCTAACGTTTCCCATGCATTCGATGTTGTAGTTGTTAGATTTGCTTCAACACTCTTAGTAGGATCATTAGGGTCTTCTGCTTTTAATTTTACAATAATTCCTGCATCAGGCGAATAAACACGCACAGAAATTTTATTTGCGTTAGCTGCAAATGGAATTGGATTAGCAAGTCCAGATCCACCAATAGTAGTTCCAGCCCATAATTGAGCTGTGCTTGTTTTTTCTGCTTGACACACAGAATTTGCTGCATTCAAAGGGTCTGCAACAATAGCGCTGACATTTCCTCCGAAATCAGCTAAGTTGTAGTTCGTATTTACATCATCGAAAGTAACAGGTAAGTCAACCTGCGTTTGCGAAAATGCAAATAATGAAATACAAGCACTAAGTAAAGTTAATAGTAAGTGTTTTTTCATTTGGTTATTTTATTTAGATTAGTTTATTCTGTAATGATTGCTTTTATTGTTGATGTAACTCCATCGATATCTATTCGGATGAAATAGGTTTGATTTAACCTCAAATCAACATTAAATTTATTTGAACCTGATTGCTCTTGCTTATAAACACTTCTTCCTACGATATCATAAATCTCGATTCTATTTACCAGATAATCATTTCCTAAAAACTGAATTCCATTTTGATTAATTACATAACGAATTTGCTTTTCAGAAATATTATCTAATGATGAAGTAGTACAATAATTACATGTAGCCCAAATTGCACAAACAGTTGTATCATTAGTACCCATTGATAATGTACGATTCGTATACTGTCCATTACCATTTGTACAAGGCCATGCTGGATTCAATCCCTCTTTCGTAGGTCCTACACCATTAACAAATAAATATTCATACGCTCCGTTTGAATTCAACTGAATCGTTGCTTCGTAAACATTATTTCCTATGCTTGTCATTTGTAATCCTGGCCAATTGCTCCAGTTATTCCAGTTACCAAATAAATAAACAGGTAATGAATCAGGACTTTCTACACGAATAGTTGCATTGCGAATATTCGAAGGAACAAAACATGAATTACAAGATTGCCAGTCGTTGCAAACTGTTGTATCAGCAGCTGCAAGATTCAAAACACGATTTGTATACTGCCCGTTACCATTTGTGCATGGCCATGCGGGATCTAAAACTTCTTTTGAAGGACCAACACCATTCACGTATAAATACTCGTACGTAGTTGATGAAGGTAAAAACAATGTCTTAGCATAATAACCATTTCCAACAGGCAACATCAAATCACCTGGCCAGTTACCCCATCCACTCCAACTACCAAATACGTAAACAGGAGTTGAATCAGGATTATGAACTTGATATGTTACAGCCACAGTTCCTGTAGGCACATTACATGTATTACATGATTGCCAATCGGCGCAAACTGTTGTATCATTCGTGCCTAATGTAAACACACGATTTGTGTATTGCCCGTTACCATTTGTACAAGGCCATGCTGGATCTAAAGCTTCTTTCGTTGGACCTACACCATTCACAAATAAAAATTCATGCGTAGTGTTATTAGGAATGTTTAATGTAACAGAATAATATCCATTACCAACATTCGCCATTGGATCTCCGGGCCAATTACTCCATCCACTCCAACTTCCAAAAACAAATACAGGAGTTGAATCAGGATTATGCACCTGGAAGGTAACAAGGTTAGTTTGGGCATTCACATTCGCACCAAACGATAAAATAAATAATAAGAGTAGCAGTTTCTTCATACGCTTTATTTTGATTGGGTTAATTTAACAATAACAATTTTTATAAAGGAAAATATTTAAATGATTTTATCACAACTTCTGTCTCGGAACCGTTGATTGGAGCTTGTCCGTTTAACAACCACAAATTTATTCTTGCATTAGTGCTGTCAGCTGGTGCCGGAATAACTATTGGATTTGAAACTTGATTGCCTTCCATTTTTGTTCGAGGTATATTTGACTTGTCATATTTCCACTCTGCCATTGGAGTTAGTCCTGGATAATAATCACCTTCGTAAGAATTCCATGTGATAGTATCAGGTGTCCATTTAAAAACATGCGTACAAGTAGTTTTTAATTTGCTTGCTGGAATTAACGGTCGACGAGTACGCTCCACATAAGGAGCTGGATTACTGAACCAAACAGGTTGAACACTATATGTTAAAAGCAATGAATCACTCGCATTTCCCCATCGAGCAAACTCGACATCCACTTCACTGTTGGCTTGTGATTGAAATGAATAATCATTCCAGGTAAATAATCCCAGCACAGCCTTTTCATTTAATGTTGTTAAATCGCTTTGTGTAGTAAACATATAAGTCCCATAGCCGAATTCTTTAACCGAAATTAATTCAGAGCAGTACCACTTGTTATTTTCTTTCGTGATTTTCATGTGTAACATCCCATTCCCATCTACATAAATGTTTCCTGTATCAGAAGCAAAATAATTCGGACCAGGGCCCATCATCGTGGTACCGCTATTTTTAAAATTCCAATAATAGCCAGAGAAATACAAATCTCCCTTTTCAGTCGGCTCTGGTGGATCAGACTGTTTACATCCATAAATAGAAAGTAAGATTGCTGAACAAAGAAGTAATAGCTTTTTTTTATTTGACATAAATAGCGTGTTTAAAATCCGACAACATTAATTCTATTGTACCTTCTTCGGTAACTCTTTTTAAATCTTTATTGATAAATGAGAAATCTGATTTTGCCACTTTTAAATTAACTATTCGTGACTGGCCTACACTCAAATCTACTTTTTCAAATGCAACTAATTTTTTTACTGATGGAGTGATTGAAGCAACTAAATCTTTGTAATAAAGCTGTACAACTTCTTTTCCGTTTAGCTTTCCATCATTAGTAACTTTAATAGAAATCGTCAATGAATCATTATTCGATATGGTATCAGAAGAAACTTTAAAATCAGCATAAGTAAAATGTGTGTACGACATTCCAAATCCAAAATCAAATTCTGGTTGATAAGCATTATTTGAAAAGTCTGTTGCTAAATCTTCTGATGATTTATGATCGTAATGTACAATCTCATTTGTTGCCTTAGGATAGGTGAATGGCAATTTCCCACTTGGATTTATAATTCCAGCAATACAATCTGCTATTGCACGACCACCTTCATCGCCTGGTAAATATGCATACACAATAGCATCTGCTTTATTCACGATAGAATGAATAATTCGCGGACGATTGAAACAACAAACTAAAATAATAGGTTTGTTTAATTTAGAAAGTTCATCTACCAATTTTAATTGAGCCGCAGGCAATGTAAGGTCATTAATATTTCCTGGAATTTCTGTGCAAGGCAACTCGCCTAAACATACAATTATTTTATCTGCATTCTTAGCTTGTGCAATACACGCATTAACATCAATGATACTATCCAATGATGTCCCTTGAAGATAATTCACTGACGTAAAATTTGCACGTAAGCCTTCAAGAATTGTCAGCTTTCCCTTGGTATTATATTTATCATCAACACCCTGCCATGTATGTGTCCATGCACCATTTAACAGATTAAGCGAGTTCGCTGCTGGTCCACAGATAAATAATTTTTCATTCTTATTCGTTAGCGGTAATACGTTACTGTTATTCTTTAACAAAGTAATTGCTTCTGATGCGGCGTTATAACTTACATCAGAAAATTTCTTACTTCCAAAATCAGGATAACTGGATGGTAGATAAACCACATTATCAAACAATCCTAATTCTTTTTTAAGATTTAATATTCTCTTTACTGATAAATCAATTCTGCTTTGAGGTATACTTCCTTCTTTCACCAATTGAATTAACAAATCATTAAACTCAAAATCATTCGGCGTCATGCTCATATCAATACCCGCCATGATAGCCATCTTCACCGCTTCTTTTTTCGATGCTGCTACATGATGCACATCTACCAACTTATAAATATCTTCCCAATCAGTAACCGCCACACCCGTAAATTTCAATTCATCGCGAAGTAACTTCGTTAATATGTCATAGTTAGCATGAACAGGCGTTCCATTAATCTCTCCTGAATTAATCATGACGGTTTTTGCGCCTACATTAATTGCTGCTTGAAATGTTGGAAGGAAATACTCGCGCAACTCACGATCAGATATCCATGCTGGCGTGCGATCATGTCCGCTTAAAGAAAAACTATAACCTAAGAAATGCTTCATACAAGCAGCCACATGATACGTGTTATCTACATTCGATTGTAATCCGCTAATTGCTGCTACCGCCATTGATTTTGCTAAACAAACATCTTCCCCATACGTCTCAAAAAAGCGTGACCATAAAGGCTGACGACCTAAATCTAATACAGGAGAAAAATTCCAAGGTATACCTGCTGCTCTAGTTTCGTAGGCTGAAATATCATTGGCACTTTTCACTAACTGCGGATTCCATGTTGCAGCTTGAGCAATTTGCTGAGGAAACAAAGTGGCGCCTATCACATAATTAGCACCATGAATAGCATCTATTCCGTAGATAACAGGAATTGGATAATTAGAAGATTTCTGATTTTTAATCTGAATTGCAGAAATAATTTTTTTCCAGTTTTCAAGACTGATTGTTCCACTACCACAACCTACATTTAAAATGGATCCAACATGATATTTGTTTAAGGCCGTTTCTAATTTTGAAATATCTAATTGCTGTGGATTTTTCAAATTGCAAATATCACCGACTGCAATAACGCCTAAGTCTACTTGCGACATCTGACCTACTTTTTCTTCGATCGACATTTTACTTAATAAAACATCGATGTCCTTAATCGGAAATCCGTTTGAGAAATTTTTACTCGCAACATCAGTATTCTGCGAGTTAGCAGAAAAAAACAAATGAAAACAAATGACAATTAAGCAATACTTCTTCATTACTTTGTTAAACTTACTATTCGAATATCATCTAAATAAATATCGCCATCTCCTTCGAGCTGAATCATAAACTGTTTCACTTTACCTAAGTCTGCGTCATTACGTTCAAAAGGAAAATTCTTTAAAGGAATTGAAACTGTTGTCCATGTTTGATTATTAAAGTTTCCAGAGGACAACGTAGAGTTATAACCATAATATGATTGAACTCCTGTATAATCTTCAATTGCGAATGCTACAGGTAGATTAGAAAAACTTCCTTTGGCGGATTTTACTTTCATCTGAATGGCACTTTCTTCAACCACCTCATTCATGTCTTTCGGTTGCCAATTACTCCATCCAAAGCCGAGTCCAATCCATTTACATCCATTCGTTACTTTATCCCACTTCAAATGTAAACTTGCATCACCTGAAAAAACAACTTCCGAATTTTTCTCCATCGTCACACATTGCTTTTCCGGCGACACCCAAATTTCATTACTTAAATCATCAGCATAAATCAACGTGTTTTTAAATCCATTGATAGAAGTAGAATCAACTGCGTTAGCAACATCATACAATTCCTTTGATTGCAATTGCACAAACGATTGCTTACTTGATGAACAAGCAACAACAAAAATCAAAAGAGGAAGTATGAATTGTTTTTTCATTATGGTTCTAATGGTGCGCTTGTAAACATGATATAATCAATCTTGCATGCTGCGAATCCCTGACTAGGATCTGCTAAATGCAACATCGATATTTTTCCAATCTTATCAGGGTTATGTTGACTATTTCCTTTTGGAGTTGAAGGTTGTCCGTTAACTAAAGTTACCAAATCAGCATACTTCACTGAAATTAATTTCCATCCAGTCCAATTAACATTAATTTGCAAATCATATTGATCATCAGAATTACCATTTATACTTCCATCAGCATTCTCATCTTCTTTAAATTGAAATAATACCAGCGAAGGATTTGAAGCAGACTCCCCATAAATCAAACAATTAAAATAAACATCATTTGGATTAGTTGAAAGATTTAGCGTTTTCGTAGTGCCGTATGCGGTAGCAGGATAATCAATTAATCCAATTAACCAATCCCAGTTTACAGTACCAGCCATGCGTAAATATTTTGCGCCTTGCGGACATAGCGTATCATTTTTAATATTGAAATCCATATTAGCACCCGTCTGAACAAATTTTGTCCAAGATGAACTAAATCCATTTTCAAAATCTGCAATTACAAGTCCTTGATTCACCTTCAACGATTTTACTTTTGTCTGCACTTGAAAAGTATCAGCTACACCATCGATTGTTAACTGAGCGATACAATTCTCTGCTTTAAACATTGGAAAAACAGTTGTTGAACCATTCCATGTTGCATTCGTCGCGTCAATAAATTTTGTTTGACCAGTAATGATTTTCTCAGCCTTTGATATTTGACCTTTAATACTAATCTTCCAGCTAACAGGCTTGTTAAATTGTGCCGAGAAAACAGCCTTTTCGCCATTGGCAAAATCAAGACTGTCTTTATCAACTTTAAATGTATTAAGGACCATAAAATCGCTATACATTTCTTGAATATTATTGCCATCGAAAGAAGTGTCATCTTTTCGACATGAAACAATAACGCTAACGATCATTAAAAGGGTAAATAGTTTTTTCATAATTTAAAATGTCATGTTATAAATTAATGCAAACTGGTTAATACTGTATTTCGGACTAGCAATAAGTTTATCATTGTATTCACTTACCTGATACAAGGCAGTTAAATGAATCTTCTCATCAAAGCGACAACGAGCACCTATAGCAATTATTTTTTGTGTCATATTATAATTGGCTTCTTCAAAAAATGAAACCGTTGAATAAACATTTCGCTGAGGTATAAATTCGTTTCCTTTACAATTCAAGAACATTCCCCCTGCTAAGACATCTATTTTCTTGAATAATTCATACTCTGCTCCTAACTGATAACGCATTGTTTTCAAATCAACTTTTTCAACAGCGACATCACTATTACGATTTGTGATTTCATTCATTAAGCCTATTTGAATATTCATACGCTTTTGAAAGTGAAACAACTTATCCATTTCAAATTGAGCGGTCAACTTAGTAACTTGAAACTGTTTTAACTTTAAAGTACCTTGACCTCTGATTTCATTCAAATAAAAGTGTTGAGCATTAAGCTGAATTCCTTTTTCATTATGATAATCTAATTTCAAGTAAGCACCAAGACGATTAAAAGTTGCTAGTCCATAAGGCATCGCATTATTATAAATAGGATTAGCTATGTTCAATTTTGTAGATACTGATGTAGCATACAAACTATCTCCAACAATTAAGTCCATTAAACTAATTGGTCGAATAATTTGATCATTTGTGTAGCGATTATAATAACCTGTTAAGGATGAATAATCGATTTCTTTGCTCTGCGCACCTATACTTCTAAAATCAGGACCCACATTCAAATAACCAGCTGTAAAAGAAAGATTCTTTTTTAACCAATTAAATGTAGCACTAGCATTAATGAAATAATCCGCGAGATAAGAATTATCAAAATCTTCAGCGTATTGTACATTACTTCTTCCAGCCTCACCATTAAACACAATCGTGTTTTTATTTAGTTCATACAAATATTTAAGGCCAATCGAATTCACATTGTTTGTGTAGGTATTACTATCCAGCACAGTTCCTTTTACATCAAAAACAGAAAAACCATTGTAAGAAAGTGCTAAGTTTTTCGACTGAATTAATTGTATTGTTGTACCACCCATCAAACGTTCAGGGATCGACGAAAAGTCAGTCGCATTTAAACGAGTTAAGTAACCAGTAAAATTCAACTCTTTTATTCCCTTCGCGAATTCAAATCCAAAATCTACGTTCACCCCTTGTTGACGCCATGTATTATCGCGATAAAACTTTTCATAGTTCAAAATATCGTTTTGCAATTTAAAAACCGATGGCAATGAATCTAAACGATCAGCATGATGATTATACAAGGTAAAAGGCGTCTGTTTTAAATTTAAATCACCTACCTGATAACGGACTTTATCACTAATAACTCCCTTTAAAAACAACTGACGCACATCGAAAGTCACTCCAGCACCCCAAAATCCACCGTATGCATTTCTGATACGAAACATCCCTAATATTTCTGTGTGCTTATTGGGTTTAATGTCTACACCTAAATCGATTAAAGCATAACCACCAGCATTTCGCTTAATAGTTGTGGTATCAGGTATACTATCACTTACAACGATATTATTATTTGACAAAACTGATCTTGCCCCACCAATAAAATCGACAGTTCGTTTTTGTTGTGCCATTGAATGATACGACATCAATGACAGCAGCATCAACATATATTTGAATAAATGTTTTTTCATTAGAAGAATATCTTTATTTCTACTGTTGTTTCAAATCCTTTATACTGATCATCTTTAAAGCTTGCATCGGCATATTCCATCCAACGTTGGCGCAAATAAAGTCCTGCACCTTTACTCATTCGAATATCAAATCCAGTTGCAATACTATATCCTGTTTGATTCTTCGGGCGCTTTGTAATCAAATCAGTTTCTGTATCGTAATTAGCAATGATGCGCTCGAAGCCTGCGTAATTACACCATACCAATGATTTGTTTATTTTAATGTATGACTCTATTTGATGATAGTATGTTCGAAGGTAAGCTTGCTCTGAAAAAACCGTAATTGGTGATGCCGTTGGTTGTGAAGATGAGTATTGACCTAGGTAATAAAGGTAATAATCACGATTAAAAATAGTCCCCTTCCATTTCATATTCATCTCAATACTATTGAAGTATTTTCTTTCAACAGGCAGTTTGGTTACTGCATTAACGTTAGTAATATTAACTGTTTCGTAAACCGTTCGATAAATTTTAGAAAGGTTATTATATGGTCCAACGTTGCTTGGAAAATCCCAACGCCAGAAATGTGCGAGTACTAAACTATTAATCGGATGACTGTAAGTAAGCTTTGAAGAAAGGTTCTCCATTTCTGAACTATTACTATATCCGAACGAAGTTTTTAATCGACCGAAATTAATTTGTGCATTAACATCAAATCCTTGACGGTTATTCACCAGCTGACCAATAGCAACCATTGAACTTGCAACAGCAGGAAGTACTGGTTGAACACCCACTGATGATGTTGCTAAATAGTTTTGATCTATTGCTGAATTAATAAAAGCAGCGCTGTTGTTTAACACACGCGGACTAATACGATATAAGTGAAATTCGGTAGGAAATTTATCTCGAATTGGATATTCAAACTTAACGGAAACTGCTTCGCCCCAATCACTGATATTATCGCCAGCAAAATTTCTTCCTCCTCCCACTTCACCTCGAACTACTAACTTCCCAATTGTATTTTTAAATTCAATCGTAGCAACATTAAATCCAACTGTTGACTTTTGTGTAGAATCAGTAAAACTGCAATTATTAAATGTATTGAAGGAAATAAAATTTGACTTGTACTCTTTTTTAATCTTACCACCGTAGGATGAGTTAGGCAATGGTGATAAACCTCCATTCAATTGCGTCTTACCATACATCAATACTCCGGAAAAACCATTTGGCAATTTATTACCTTCTATAATAAGACCTTGAAACGCTTGTTGTCCCCAGCGTTCATCCTGATTGATAGCACCGGCATTATAAAAAGTCGCATAACGAGAATCAATATTCTTTGTATTCGGGTCCCAAGGATTCCTTTCGAAAATTGAATAACGATCGTATCCTTTATTAGCCTGAAAAGTAAACGGGGTTAATGCGTACCAGTTAATACCACCTGTTTTTATGGTAAAATCACCGTAATCGCTGGAATAAGTTCCGTATAAACTAATACCAAGATTTAATCCTTTCACATTTTCTCTCTCTCCTGCACCCGTCATTGGACTCCACATAAACAAATCCGTTCCGAAGGAAGTGTTCTTAGAAACACTACCACTCAGATTCAACATTAACTGAGGAATCTGACTATCATCACCAACAAAAATATTATTGGGATTTTTTCGCAAATGCGGATAAGCAATGTCTAGGTGACGATAATTAGTTACAAAACGATAATAACCACTTACATTAAACTGATTTAATAATGCCTTTTGCTTCTTCGGAAAATTGCCATTATCAAACAATGATTGAAAGAACAAATTCTTTGACGAATCTACTTCAGTCTGTTCAATAGTTTGTGCCACAGCAATCGACCCAAACAACATAAATCCGGTAGTAGCAACAAGTATTTTCTTTGACACCTTCATCACTTAAAATCGCTCATTGATTGTTTTTTCACCTGTATAAATCTAGCCTGACCATCTTGCTCAGTTCTTTTGTCGACATAAAATGGAATGTTTGCATAAGCTACTTTCCCATTGTAGAATGCAGAAACAAAAATACGATAAGCACCTTCCTGAGCAGGCGCTCTAAACTTAATGTTATTGCTATTCTTGGATTTTATTAATCCATTCAACTCAACCGCTTCCTCTTCTTTATCTCCACCACTTTTTTTATCTGTACTTTCTGCTAATATTTTCCAATTATATAGTATTTTATTGGAAGAATCTTTAACGTTCGTTTGCATATCGACACCTAATAGTGCATTAACAGATGCGGCATACATCTCACCTGCTTTGGTATGGATATTATCTAACGCTTTTTTATTATCAACGGTAAGTGATACGATTGTTGGGGTCGCTAATTCTGTTGGTTTATTTTTAAAAACCATTTCTAACGCATCAATAGGCTCAGTTGGTAAATTATCTTTCGAAAAAAGTCCGAACCACGTCTCAGTATATTCTTGTTTAGCGCCCCATAAAAATGCGTAAGAACCTAAACAAAAATTCTGATTGGGCCTGATGTAATTATTGTATCGATCAAAAAACACTTGTTTCTTTTCAGTACTGGTTTGCTCTATTGATACATCCCAAGATGTTTTAGGAGATTCCCAATAACCATTAACACCCCATTCTGTGATCATGTAAGGACCTGCCCAGCCAAATCGACTTATATTCGTTGGAACACCTGCAATATCCCCATAGGTATTGACACAATATATATCAATATCGGGAGCGCGTTGTTTTATTAACTGAACCTCCATCGAATCAAGACCAGCAGTTACAGTAGAAGTTGGATGATTAGGATCAACTTCATGAGCATACTTGGCTATATCCTGAACAGCATACCAACAATTTGTATTGGTATATTGAAGATCTAGCTCATTGCCAATTCCCCACATTAACAATGCAGGATGATTCTTGAATTTATCAATTACTCTTTTAAAATGCTCTAATTGTATTTTAACTTTTTCAGAATTATTATAATCAAATCCGTGACGTTCATGTTGCAACCAAAGTCCTAACATTACTGTCATACCATGCTTTTGGGCATCATCTAAAATTTGTTGAGCATTATCTATACCCCAAGTTCGAATTGAATTAGCTCCAATTTGAACTGCCAAATCTAAGTTCACATCACCACCAACACCCTTCACATAATACGGAAGACCGTTGCGATATAATTGATAACCAGATTCCGTTTTGATGACATTGGTTTTGCCCTCATCTTTTTTGGAAATGAGACTCCCCTCCGATTTAAGATCATTTGATTGAGCAGTAGCAGAAAAATTAAATCCAAGAAAAAACAGACCTATTGCTAGACTGAAAAAATACACGAATCCACTACACTTCATTTTCATTTTACGATTAATAAACAAGTTTTTGAATCGAAACCACTAAGATGATTATAAAAAGAAAAACTTGCGTGGCTTAGTCGGGGTCTAATCTAATAAAAACAATTTCGAAATCAAAGAATTAACCACCGATCCATTGAATCTCATCGGATTCATAGACGATTGTGTTATTTGCACTGTTTGATATGCGCCACATGGCCATGGCAATTACGTCATGATCAATTGCTCGGTATCTTTTGAATTTACCAATCAAAAGAAATGAAAACAGATTTAAAAATACGCTCGAAACAAGCTCTTTCCATCTAAATTCTTTTCGAGGGCCTTTAATTAAAGAAGGTCGCAAAAATGCCGTTTTAGAAATCTTGTAACTGGATACGCAATTCTCCATTTCTCCTTTGGTACGCAGATAAAAATTACTGCTGCTAGCATCGGCTCCTATTGAGGAGATAACGACTAGGCTTTTTACCTGATATTGGGCTGCCAACTTTGCTAATGTCTCAGGAATACCGAAATCTACTTTCCTGAAAGCCTCTTGAGAGCCAGCGGTTTTTATAATTGTTCCGATGCAGCAGAACACAGTATGTACCGCTTCAAAATGACTTTCGATTTGATCAGGATTAGCAAAATCAGTCGATACGAATTTGATTTTGGAAGATTTTAGGGCCGGCTCGGAGCGACCTAAAACGATAATTTCTTGAACAGTTATCTCTTTTGTTAGTATCTCGAGTAAGGCGCCTCCCACCAAACCTGTTGCACCAGCAACAAGCACTTTTTGAGTCAAAGAGTTGGAAATCATATAAAAAGGATTTTATTAGGACGCAAATCTAAAAACTATTTGAATTTTCAGCGTAATTTATTCCATATTCAGATAAAAATTGTGAGGATTTAAAGGTATTATTTGCTAAATTTGTAAGAGTACAAAAAGCGGCTATGTTTGAAGATCAGGGACCATTTGAGGATAATGAATTTTTAGGAAACTCTTTGAAGAAATTCGAAGAGATGAGGAGGCGTAAAACCCAGTACTTTTTTGATGTCGATACCCTTTTAAATTTAATTGATCATTACTTAGAGTGTTTGGACTTTGACAGCGCTGACGAGGTGACGAATTATGCGAGAAGCATACATCCTGACAGCACCGGATTTATTCTGAAAGAAGCTGAACTTCTGGCGATGAAAGGCAAGAAAGAAAAAGCATTAGCGGCTTTAGAAAAAGTAGAACGCGTATCCCCTTTCGATCCTGAAGTCTTTGTTATCAAAGGAAATATCTATTCTATCCTTCAAATTTTCGATTCTGCTATCTCAAGTTATAAAAAAGCTTTAAGCTTAGCTGATGAGCAAAAAGATGATATTTATTTCCGAATTGGAATTGCCTATCAAAGCTTAGGTAATTTTAATCTTGCTTTAGACAATTACATCTTGTGCTTGACTGATAATCCCGCTCACGAAGGATGTATCAGTGAAGTGGTTGCTTGTTGTGAATTTGCAAATACTTTCGATAAAGGAATTAACTTGATTAATTCTATCATCGACGATGATCCTTATTATTACATTGCATGGTATCATTTAGGTGAGCTTTACACCAAGCAAGGCGACTTTGAAAAAGCTTTAAAGGCATTTGATTATTGTTTGTTAATTAACGATCGATTTGCACCAGCGTACTTGGATATGGCGCAGGTTTATCTGATGAATGAGCAATTTGAAGAATCAATTACCGCTTATAAAACAGCATTCGAATATTGCCATCCTGATGCCTATACCTACTACAATCTTGGAGAATGTTACGAGCAGTTGAAGAAGTGGGATGAAGCAAGGGATTATTACCAAAAAGCAATTAAGTCGGACCCATTCATGGCGCAAGCATGGTACGGCATAGGCGTTACTTACGAGGAAGAAGAGAGATGGTACGAAGCGATGTATTATATCAAGAAAGCCCTCGAAAATGATGATCAAAACGGAGAATACTGGTTGGCTTTAGGCGACTGTGAATATCAATTAGGCAATTTTCCAGAGGCCGATGATTGCTACAGCAAATCAATAAAGGTTGATCCGGATAATGTAGATGCCTGGATTGCTTATAGTGACTTATTGCACGATTATAATTTAAATCATCGTGCGGTAGCTTTATTAGTGCAAGGATTAGCACACCATCAAGGAAATATTGAAATGCATTATCGAATTGTAGCTTATCTATTCTTGATTGGAAATATCGAAACGTGCATGGCAGAATTAGAAAGAGCCTTACAAATAGATTACAACCAGCATCGTATAATATTTGAAATTGCTCCGGCAATGTTAAACGATGAACGAACAAATTGGATTATAAATACAAATAAAAATATATGATGAATTTTCACTTATCACATGTTCCTGAAAGAACAGATAAACCTCGTCAAGCGGGTTTAACAATGGTTATGGATAAAGGTTTAAGCATTAAAGAATGTGAAAACCTTGTTGATGGATCAGGACCTTTTATTGATATCGTAAAACTTGGCTTTGGTTCTTCAATGGTTACGCCAAATTTAGAGCGTAAACTAGCATTCTTCAAAGAGGCAAAAATCCCAGTTTATTTCGGAGGAACTTTA
>JBKCGZ010000092.1:0-7674 GCA_046303115.1 Bacteroidota bacterium
ACTGGGAGGATTTTATATTTGAAGATGGCGCTTTAGAAGCTATCGCGAAATTATCTGGCATCTTCGGAAGAATAATTATTGTAACCAATCAACGAGGAATTGGAATAGAGCTCATGACGGATGAAGATTTATCCAACATCCATGAAAAGATGGTAGCTGCAATTCAAGAAACTGGCGGACGTATTGACGCTATTTACTATGCTCCTGCTGCTGATCGTTCCGACATCCGAAGAAAGCCAAACCCTACAATGGCTTATGAAGCTCAAAAAGATTTTCCGGAAATCGATTTAGCAAAATCGATAATTGTTGGTAATTCAATATCCGATATGGAATTCGGAAGAAATGCAGGAATGAGAACTATATTTATTGATGAGAAAAAGAAATACGGTGGAGAAAAAACTTCAATAATGGATGAGATTAGTAATTCCCTAAACAATTGGACAGACAGCTTGTAAAAAGAGAAAGGGAAGCTTACACCTCCCTGATTCCCAAAACTAACATTTTCCAATAATTTTTTCTTAACCGTTCTTATACATTAACCATTTAAAACAATACTGCAAAGAAATACTTGCAAGGTTAATTTCGTTTAAGAAAACAGTCACCAGATTATTATGAAATTCGGAATTGAATATTAAGGAGAACTTATTATTTTAATTCCCACTTAACATTGGTCGGCTCGGTAATATAAATTTAACCATTAATTAGTCCAGCATTTCCAGCTTCTCTTCTATCTCTTCAAAGTCGGGGTCTTTAGCAAAATCGACTCTAATTTGCTGGATTAATGTCTGTGCAATTTTAAGTTCAATATTACGAACAGCATTATACTTTTCTTCGTCCACCTTATTGATGCGCATGGTAATTTCTTTGTAGGTGTCGCCTATTTCCGTTAAAAAACTACGGCAAACCAATTCCATCATCGTGTATAATTGATACAATTCTAATCTTGAAAGGACAAGTTTATCGCCATCTGCAACAGTAGCAAATCGTGAAGCTAATTTACTCACCTCATCGTGCTCAATTAATTCAAGCATATCGGCACGTTTCACAAAATCGACTTCCATTTGCTGAAATATAAAACGATATGATGCCGCCATAGAGCGAACAAATAGCTTTAATTCCTTAGCAGCGGTAATCTCGATAGAGTCTTTGAATTGAGTAGATGACATATCGCAAAAATAGGAATAAAACCAATATTTTAAATCAGATCGTCTAACGGAAAATGGCAAGATGTTTAACAATAAATCGTTCATAATAATTAATCAGACGATGTGTAAACAGATGTAAACCAACTTAAATTTGAAAATCGATTTACGAGCAATTTAAATTGATTCTATCCGTTAAACTTTGATATTAACTTTTACCATGAAAAAAATTATCACCAACGCATTTTATATAACATCCTTCCTACTGTTTTCAATTGGCTGTTCAGGAAAAGAACCTGCAGTAGAAACAGCTCCTATAATACCAGGTAAATACGACTCCATTTTAGTAAAGAAAGTTGTTGCAACCAAAGACGACACAAGCAGAATGGCTTTTGTAGATGTCCACAAGTTAAAAAACGAACGCTGGGACCAATTAGCTCAACCTGCATTCTGGAAAAGAATTATTTGCTTGAGTCCAGATTCATGCATTGTAAACATTGCAGAAACAAGAACACCACTTGAGCAGGTACCTTATACCGATTGGAAAACGATTGTAGAGCCAGAATTATCTCGTGAAAAAGCGAAAGTAAGAGACCGATATAATATTGCTAATGATAAAGAACTCTATATCACCAGCGGCAAGCGACACTTTTTCGAGCATCGTAAAACAATTCCTTACTTATCGAAAGCCGTTCAATATTTTATCGATAATGATGTTGATCCATTTTATGCGCAAGCTATTTTGCTGATTGAAAGTCCAGGCAAAAGCAAATCAGTTTCCTATGCTGGTGCTGGCGGACCATTTCAGCTAATGCCTTATGAAGCTCAGAAATACGGATTGGTCGTAAATGCTACTCGCGATGACCGTAGTGATTTAAAAAAGGCGGCCTATGCTGCTTCGATGTCGTTGAAGAATGGATTTATTCCGGCAGTTCGTAAAATGTTGAATGAAAGAAATATCAAATACAACGAAACAGATACCTGGTTCCGCTTATTAGTGATGCACGCATACCATGCAGGTCCTGGAAATTTAAAATGCGCGATTAATAAAATCAATCCTACCACGGGTGGTCAAGAGTTGATTGTTAAACTATGGACAACTGAAGCTTGTGGATTTAAAAATGAAAGTCAGAATTATTCTCAATTAGCCTTAGCATCTTTATTAAACTTCGACGATTTGATGAATTCCGATGGCGATAGTGTGTTTATCGTATATGGAGCCCGTTATGAATCGAAGATGAATAGAAATCAGGTAAAAGGGGTATCAGAAAGTAATCAGCTAACAACATGCATTGAAAAATATGAGCGTGATATGATAGATGGAACTATTGATTTTAATACTTACCAAACAAAAACAACGGCATTAAAAAATCAATTAGCAAAAATAAATAGTAAATATCCAGTAAACGAATCGCATTATGTATCACTGGCAAGCGAGCTTATGATTAAGCGAATGAATGAAGAGGCTGTTTCAATATTAAAAAACAATCTCGATTTATTCCCGAATTCAGTATCCACCTCTGATTCCTTATCGAAAGCTTATAAGAATTTAGGGAAGTTAGAGTTATCGCAGAAATATGCTAATCAAGGGAAGTCTAATTAAACATAATGCATTCACTAAAGTTGCTATTTTATTCACAACTTTACTATTACTAGTATTTACAATCTATTTATATTTTCATTTTTCGCCAAATCATAATTATGTTGAAGACATAAAATGGGATGAAATAAATGCAAATCAAATTGATGCTGAAATTGAATTAATTGGATCTATCAGCAATGATATTTTAGAAGAATACAGAATAGCTAAGAAAAACAACTATTCATTAGCTAGAATGAATTATAACTTTGAGCAAAAACACTATTCAAAGCGTGACTTTTATTGTTATATGAAAAGTACAGAAGATAGTTTGTTTCGAAAAATCGATAACAATACTTATAGTTTTTCATTTGGCAACAGAGATAATGGGGAATACACTATAATTGATATGAACAAAGTTATTGATCAAGATCTTGATGGATATGCCGATAGAATAGTAAAAGTTATATGTGGTAAATATGGTAATTTTTATTCTGTGTCGAGAAAAAGTAAAACCGGACTTCTTGAATTCACAAAAATATCTAGTCATTCATATTAATCAGTCAAACCTTCTTCCTCGGTAAAAACTTCGATTTCTTTTCTTCTGCAGGCGATTGCTTACTAAGCTCGGTAATTGAATTTTTATTCAATCCTTTATCTTGCTTATTATGCTTCTTCGGATGATTTTCTTTTTTCTTGTCAATAGCAATTTTAGCAGTGACAATTCCCGTATCCTTCGGCATGTCTGCTAATAACACTCTCGAAATATCTGCAGTTGTTTTAATATTTCCGAAAACAAGATTAACCTTATTTCCATCAACACTCTCCACAACACCTTCTACTTTTCCATCTCGTAAAAACACTTTCTTACCTTTTTGAATATGCTGCTGCGTGTATTTAATCTGCTCTTCAATAATCAATACCTCTTTCTCACTTAACTTGCTTTTTCTATTGGACAAGCCCGCATTATAACGATCTAATACGGCCTTTTTATTTTTGGACTCTTTCCAATCTTTAACAAAACGCTTGAACTTTTCTTCCAGCTGATTGGCTAATCGTAATTCCCGCTGACGAATACGCTCATCATCCATTTCACTTCGCTTTTCCTGACTAGCAACATTCTTCTCGTATTTATTAATCAACTCTTCTAATTTTCGTTCTTGCTTTTTATTGATATCAAGTAAACGTGCCACCTCCCCTTTCTCGTGCTCCATTTTGTTCAATAATTCCTCTAACACCAAACTACTCTTCTTCACTTTCTTTCGCGCACGATTAATAACCCCTGGAGGCAATCCACTGCGCTCAGCCACAACAAAAGTATAGGAACTACCAGGCTTACCTACTTCCAAATAAAATCGAGGTAATAAACGCTGCGCATCAAAAGCCATCGAACCATTAATGATTCCTGGAGTTTTATCTGCCAGCACTTTTAAATTCATATAATGCGTTGTGATAATTCCAAACGCTTTTCTGAAATTCATTTCTTCCAAAATTGATTCAGCTAATGCACCACCCAAAGATGGATCTGTACCTGTACCAAATTCATCAATTAAAAAAAAAGTGTCTGGGTTGGATTGCTGCAAAAACACTTTCATATGCTGTAATCGCGAACTATATGTACTCAACTCGAATTCTAACGACTGTGAATCACCGATATCAACTAATATTTTTCTAAAAAATCCAAAACGACTATTCCCATCGCAGGTCGTTAAAAATCCTGCTTGTAAGAGTAATTGTAACAAACCAACGGTCTTCATACAAACCGTCTTCCCTCCTGCATTGGGTCCGCTGATTACTAATATACGTTGCTCTTGATTTAATTTTAAACTAAAGGGAATCGTTTGTTTTTTATTCGCCTTATTCATTGCATATAACAACGGATGATAAGCATCTTTTAAATCGACAGCAGGCTTATTTTCAATATAAGGTAAATGAGCATCGAGGTGAATAGCTAATTTAGCCTTAGCAGCAATCATATCGAATCGCACAATGCAATTCAAATAATGTTTCATAACGGTATGGTATTTCCGTAAATGCTCTGTTAGCTCTTTTAAAATTTTTCTAATCTCTTCTTGTTCTTCTTGCTCCAATTGAATCAACATGGCATTAATTCCAAGCGTTTCTTCCGGTTCAATAAAACAAGTTTTTCCCGTAGCACTGATATCGTGAACGATTCCTTTAGCAGTACGTTTTTGCTCTGCAACAATAGCCACAACGCGTCTACCATTTCTCCAGCTTTCCTCTGCTTCACTCGTCAGCCAACCACTCTTGCGATACTTAGCAATCACGCTCATATAAATCTGATTCGCCTCTATTCGCTTTCTTCCTAACTGCTTTCGTATACGAGCTAAATCGGGAGATGCTGAACTTCTTATGCTACCTGTATCATCGATTACTTCTTCGATGGAAGTGATAATCGATTTTTCAAATGGAATATCATTAAATACGGCAAACAATAAAGGGAAACGAAGTGTACGCTCTTTGAAAAAATCATATACCGCACGTGCATGATTCATCACCTTATAAACCAACACCAATTGCGATAGCGTAAGAACCGAATTACGAATACCTAGTAGTTTTAATTCCGAAGAAATATCTGGATATACTTCAAACGGAAAAGGTTCACTGTTTGAAATAATCTTCCGAAACTCTTCTGTTTGTTCCAAACGAGTTACAACCTCCGTAAAATCATCCGAAGGAGTAATCTCAACCACTAATTTCCTTCCCAATGATCCAGCACAATAGTCCGCCGTCATCTGCTTGATGCGCTCAAACTCTTCAACTAAAAGTGAATGGTCGGGAAATAATTTCATGGGTTAAATTTACAATATCTGTTAAACACAATGCAGATTAAAACACTTTAACCTCAAATTTGTTTCTGCTCATCCAACTCTTGATTATATGATCAGCATCGGGATGATAAACCGTTTCTATGCAAGCAGCACGAATATCTTCTACATTGGAATACGATTGATCCTTTATCAAGTATCCATAACCAGCATAACGCTGATTTAAAATCAGCACAAAGGATTTCTCTTCGGTCGTTCTTCCCTTACCCAAAATCATAAAGTTGGGATTATCATACGTAAACTGACTAACTAATTTTTGCGCTCTAAAATTATAATCTTCAACAGCTTCTTCCCCTGCACAAATTCCGTTGCATTTTTTTATCTGATGATTAAAACAAACTGCATCTTCTGAAGTAAGCGAACAATAACGAAGACATAAACTAAACTCATCCAATAAATATTCTATTTTCTCTCTTGCTGCAGCCATTGAAGTAAAACTCAGTAATGGTTGCTTAGCCTCTTCGTGCGCTACAATTTTAAAAGTTAAAATATCCTCTTCATTGTTAAAATAATCTATTGCATGAGTAAACACATCCGCTTTTTGACGTGTATTAAACTCCGGCTTATGCACTTTAATCTCTTTATTTTCGAGTAACAAAGCAATGAGCTCACTACCTGTTTCAACGAAATCTACATTGTATAATTCATTCAGTAATTTCTTTCCTTTATTCTCTGCAGGATTAAAATGATTGATTGCACGATTATACATATTGGTGCTTTTGCCAATGTAAAGAATCTCTTGTTTGTTATTCAGAAAATAATAAACGCCCGTCGTCTCCGGAATTTTATTCAAAATATACTGCTTGATTTTATCAATCCTACGAACCATCAGCGCTTCTGCTCCTTGATTCTTATAAACAGGATGAGTTGATTTAACCTCCAATAATATATCAAACAATTTAGCAGTTGCTTCTGCATCTCCTAAAGCACGGTGGCGATTCTGAACTTCAATACCTAATGAAGCGCATAACTTTCCTAGACTATAAGAATCCTTTCCAGGTAAAAATTTACGACTTAATCGCACAGTACATATGGTATCGCGACGGTACTTATAACCTAAAGAGGCAAACTCATCACGCACGAAAGAATAATCAAAATTGACATTATGCGCAACGAAAACACATCCTTCTGTAAACTCTAAAATATCTTTGGCGACTTCGTGAAACTTTGGTGCATCGGCTACCATTTCATTCGTGATACCCGAAATACGGGTAAAGTTGGGTGCGATATAACATTCGGGGTTAATCAGTGAAGAAAACGATTTTACAACCGATAATCCGTCGTGTACAACAATCGCTATCTCTATGATTCTGCCTTTCTGAAACTCGAATTTACCTCCGCATGTCTCTATATCTACAATCGCAAACATGGGGCAAATATCGGAAAAGGAATCCCCTTTCCAATCAAGCATTAAAAGCTGAGTAAATTTATTTTATTCACAAAATGCGTTTTGATGTTCATAAGTGAAATTCACTCTGATAACATCTATTATTTTTGTCGAGGAAAATTATAATTATGGATACTGTTTCTAAAATTAAAAATATGGTGCCTCAGGTGCGCCGCGATATCGTTCGTATGGTGCATGCCGTGCAAAGTGGACACCCAGGTGGATCATTGGGCTGTACAGAGTTCTTATGCACACTTTACAATGGAGTGATGAAACATCATCCGGAGAAATGGGATATGAACGCAACGAATCAAGATGTTTTCTTTTTATCGAACGGACATATCTCTCCTGTTTTTTATAGCGTTTTAGCACGTTCAGGATATTTTCCAGTTTCGGAATTAAGTACGTTTCGTAAATTAAATTCGCGTCTTCAAGGACATCCAACAACACATGAAGGATTAGAAGGAGTGCGTATGGCTTCAGGTTCTTTGGGACAAGGATTATCAGTTGCTATTGGAGCAGCGCTCGCTAAAAAACTAAACAATGATAACCACCATGTTTACGTTCTTATGGGAGATGGCGAAATTCAAGAGGGACAAGTTTGGGAGGCAGCCATGTTTGCAGCCGCTAAAAAAGTAGATAATATCATTGCTACAATCGACGTTAATGGTCAACAGATAGATGGTTCTACTGCACAAGTATTGAACAGTGGTGATT
>JBKCGZ010000093.1:0-2810 GCA_046303115.1 Bacteroidota bacterium
GTTAAGTTTGCAGGACTATCTGCTTACTCATCTTCCAAAGGAGCATTAACAATACTAACGGAATGCCTAGCCGAAGAATTCAAAGATCAAAATATAAAAGTCAATTGCTTAGCATTAGGTGCTGTAAATACTGAAATGTTAGCTCAAGCGTTTCCAGGTTATAACGCACCACTCAGCGCAGCTGAAATGGGCAACTATGTAACGTGGTTTGCTGAAAACGGACATCAATACTTTAACGGAAAAATAATTCCAGTAGCATTAAGTACCCCCTAATTATGATTAAACTTCTAAAAGCGCTCTACGCTGTATATTGCTTAATTGCATTTGCAGCATCGTTCATCATTGTTATTCCTTGTTACTTTATTGTGTTTAACCTTTTCTCGAAAAAGAGAGCACCGTTTATTGCACATAAGGTTTCTAAATTCTGGGCCCACTTATTATTCGTGTTATTTTTAGTGAGATGCAAAATTGAAAACAAAGAACACATTGATCCCGATAAGCAATATGTTTTTGTTGCGAATCATTTATCAATGTTAGACATCCCTGCTTACGCAGCGGCCTGCAGTAATAGCTTTCGTTTTTTATCGAAGGCAGAGTTGGCTAAAATTCCTTTGTTAGGTTACGTCATCAAAAACTTATACATTACAGTTAACCGTACTGATCGTGCCGATAGAAGTAAAAGTATCGAACGCATGAAAGAAACAATTGATGAAGGCTTGTCTGTTTTCTTAGCTCCCGAAGGAACAAGAAATAAAACAGAAGCTCCATTACTTGAATTTAAAGATGGTGCTTTCCGATTAGCTATTTATGCACAGGTGCCGATTGCTGTTTTAACGCTTAAAAATCCGCATCACCTACACTCACCTAAGCGTATGCTAAGTATGCGCCCTGGTGTATTGCATGGAACGTGGAGCAAACCCATCGAGACAAAAGGAATGACAGAAGCCGATGTTCCTCTTTTAAAAGAGATGGTGCGACAACAAATGTTGGAGTATCTGCAATCGTAAATAGCAAAGGCCTTGCACTAACGAGATTATTAATGCAAAGCCTTTGGAAGTAAATCATTTTTCATTGTTAACTTTTGTTAGCCTCCTTTATTCTTTATTGGTTTAACATCAGCTTTCGCTTTTCATTAGATCGGGATTTACATATTTATCATCGACAATGTCGTAAATAGTATATCCGTTTAGCACCTCTGATTTAATTTTCTGATTGAGGTAAGAGATGACCACCTTTATTATGGTGGGATCGAGAATTTTGTATGTATCATATTTAATTAATAAGCAACTTGACGATTGATGATAACCACTAAGATGAACTCCATCTAAGCAATGCATCCAACGATTTATTTTATAGACCGTCCATTCATTTAAAACAGGCGTCTTTATAACTAACTCTTTCCATCCACTCACATTCTGCGCTGATGAATGCAAACTCATCGCAACAAAGAAGGAAAGAAGTATCGTTCGTTTAACCATAGATGCAAGTTAAGCGGTTTAAAAGGACAGCGTAAAAAATTTGCTTGAAAACCTTACAAGCATCTTACAAACAAAAATCATCTTGTATTAACTCAAAGCGATTATATTTGACATAGATTATACTTTTATGAATACTAGAATAGATTCGATGGAAGCCTATCATGAGGCTTATGAAAAAAGCGTTCGTCACCCTGAGAAATTCTGGGCAGATATTGCCAATGAATTTACCTGGAAAACGCGCTGGAATAATGTACTTAACTGGGACTTTAAATCGTTTGATGTAAAATGGTTTGAAGGAGCAACTTTAAATATTACTGAAAACTGCCTCGACCGTCACTTAGAAAAAAATGGCGATACACCAGCCATTATCTGGGAACCCAACGACCCTAACAGTAAAGGATGTACGCTCACGTATATAGAACTTCATAAAGAGGTTTGTAAAGCCTCTAATATGTTAAAGCGCTTAGGGGTGAAAAAAGGCGATCGTGTTTGTATTTATATGCCTATGGTGCCCGAAGCAGCGGTTGCGATGTTAGCTTGTGCAAGAGTGGGCGCTATCCATTCCATTGTATTCGCAGGATTCTCTGCTCAAAGTTTAGCCGATCGTATTAATGATGCGACTTGTAAATTAGTCATTACAGCAGATGGCGTTTACAGAGGATCAAAAGCCCTAAACTTAAAAGAAATAGTTGATGAGGCGTTAACGTGTACGACATCCGTAGAAAAAGTAATTGTATTAAAACATTTATCCTCTTCTATTTTTATGCATTCAGAAAGAGATATTTATTGGCAAGATGCTATTTCAGGCTGCAGCGATATTTGTGAAGCAGAACCTATGGATGCAGAGGATATGTTATTCATTTTATACACTTCTGGATCTACGGGTAAACCTAAAGGGGTCGTTCATACCACAGCAGGTTATATGGTATGGGCTGGCTATACATTCAACAATGTATTTCAGTATAACGCAGGAGATATTTACTGGTGCACAGCAGACATTGGTTGGGTAACTGGACATTCATATATTGTATATGGTCCGTTATTGAATGGAGCAACTACGTTAATGTTTGAAGGAATTCCTACCTACCCCGATGCAGGTCGTTTTTGGAATGTGATTGATAAATACCAAGTGAATATTTTTTATACTGCTCCGACTGCTATCCGTTCGTTAATGGCGCAAGGCGATGATTTCGTTAAGCCCTACGCGTTAGACAGTTTAAAAACATTAGGCTCTGTTGGAGAACCTATCAATGAAGAAGCATGGAACTGGTATCATGAAAAAATTGGTAAAGGTCGTTGCGGAATTGTTGATACCTGGTGGCAGACAGAAAC
>JBKCGZ010000094.1:0-11306 GCA_046303115.1 Bacteroidota bacterium
TTTACCATCATAACAAAACTCTCTGTACACCTCATCTGCAAAAAGGTATAAATCATATTTCAGAGCCAATTGTTTTAGTACCTGTAATTCATCCCTTGAATAAAGGTAACCTGTTGGATTACCTGGATTGCAAATCATTATAGCTTTTGTCTTATCCGTGATTACCTTTTCAAATTCAGCAATTGGAGGAAGGGCGAAACCAGATTCGATGGAAGAAACGATTGGTTTAATTACCACATTCGCTTGTGTGCTAAATCCGTTATAGTTTGCGTAGTAAGGCTCAGGAATAATGATTTCATCACCTGGATTTAAGCAGGCCATCATTGCAATTTCAATGGCTTCAGACCCTCCAGTTGTAATCATGATATCTGAATAATCGACGTGGATATTATTCTTTTGATAATATTCTGCAAGACGCTTTCTATATGATTCAATCCCCGCTGAATGACTGTATTCAATAACATCAAGTTTGATGTTACGAATCGCATTCATCATCACCTCTGGAGTTTTTATATCAGGCTGTCCGATGTTTAAATGAAAAATTTGAACACCTCTTTTTTTAGCAGCTTCTGCAAAAGGAACTAATTTACGGATTGGTGATGGGGGCATTTGAAGCCCTTTATTTGAAATTTTAGGCATAGTCTATAAAATAAGCAGTCCCGTTCAGTATTGAACAGGACTGCAAATTTAAACTTAATATTTTAATTATTTACCAGGAGTTGCAGCAGGATTTGCTACTGGAGCTGGCGCTTCAACTTTCCCTTTTAAGTGAAGGATAACTGGAGAGTTTTTAGCGTTTGATGTTATGGTAACCGTTTTGTCCTGCTCTCCCATTTTACCTGCAGAATTAAATGTTACTTTAATTGAGCCTTTGCCACCTTTTTTAATTGCTTCTTTCGGATACTGAGGAACTGTACATCCACAAGATCCAGTTGCATTCGTAATGATAAGATCTTCTTTACCATTGTTAACGAATTCAAATTCGTGATTTACAGAATCACCTTGCTTAATAGTACCAAAGTTAAACTCTAATGCGTCAAAAGTCATTTCAGCTGCATTTGGATTTGGAGCTGGCTTATCTGCTGTTTGTGCGTTTGTTGCAAATGCCATTAATAATGTACAAGCAACTAATAAAATTGATTTTTTCATTGTTTTGTTTATTTAAATTATTTGAATTTATTGTTTCGGATTTTCTAATGGAGATGCACCACCTGGCTTCATAAATGGAGTTTGGTCTTCTGTCTGCTCCTGTGTTTTTACTACGCCTTTAATGGTTAGTACCTTTGTTGGGTTCTTCCCTGCATTTGACATCACGGTTACCGTTTTTGTAAAAGGTCCTTGGCGTTTAGTATCGTAACTAACATTGATATAACCTGATTGGCCTTTAGCTACGTCCTCGTTCGACCATTTTGGATCTGTACATCCGGAGCTTCCTTTTGCGTCAGTAATTTTTAAAGGTTCTTTTCCTGTATTAGTGAATTTAAAGGCATATGTTCCATCGCCTGCATAATCGATTGTACCAAAATCATGAACTTCGGTTTCAAAACTGATTTCTGGCGCATTCGGATTGTTTGCATTCTCTTGTGCAGAAGCAAATAAAGTTGCTGCAAAGAATACTGTAAGTGTTAGAATTATCTTTTTCATAGTTAATAAGGCTTCCTACGATTTAACAGGTGCTAAGTTCTAATTATTAAATGAATTAAATATGAAAATTTTAAAACATTAAATATGAGTTAGCGATTTTCTGATTTTAATTCATGGTAAGCTGTAGTTGCATAATACATAAACCACAGGAATATACCCGCAAATTTGCAGCAATCTTCATAATAAACTTGATTTGCCACAAATGGATCTACATTATCAAGAATCATGGAAACAAAAAAGAGCACCATTGCGCCAATCCAAAACAAGAATTTAGTTTCAAACAATTCGTTTTTAAAACGAAAGAAGTATCCGATTATTGACCCAATATAAACCAGATAAAATAACTTTTCAGCAAAAGGAAATGCATGAATAAACACTTCCTCATGCAATTGGAAACAGTCATCAAATCCAAGGAATAATGAAAGCAATCCCCCATACCAAAAAACACCTTTATTTACTGAATTGCTTGCTCTAATTACGCTATAACTTAATAACGCAATCGCAGCAGAAGCACTCCATAAAAACAATCCTAACATAGAAATCAATCCATCATATGGATGTCCGTTTAAAACAGCTGCTGTATCGCGAGTGAGATTACTTACTTCCACTCCGCTCGATTTCCCAACCCAAAACACTATAAACATGACAGTAAATGGAAGCAACACCCATTTAAACACTGTTAAAAAATGTAACCTGACTTGGTCAAGTAATTTTGTAATAATCATTTGAATCATAACGGTACTACTTAGGCGGTCAAAAGTACCGAATATTCAAAACACTTATTGATTGTCGGGGTGATTTTTACTATTTGAATCATTCCCATCTTCAGACTTCAAATCAGGTTTAAAAAGCTTTTTGTAGGATTTGCTCTTACTAGGTAAAATAATTTCATAATTGATGCCTAATACATAATTCACTTCTGGCATTGAAAAAGAATGTATGTCAGGTTGATAGTTATAAAACAATGTGAATGATTGATACTTATTGTACTGCATTATGATTTGTGCAACGTATCTAATTCTATCGATATAGGGGCTCTCTGAACCACTTAAATCTACCATTGGCTCAGCAGATATTGTGGTAGCAAAAACTCTATTGATTTCATATTTAGCCCTTAATCTTAAGCGTGCACGAGTTAAACTTTGTTCGAAATCTACTTTTGAAGTAAAATAATTTCGATTATGCTGCAAGGCAACCCTTCCAAAAAGATTAAAGTATTTCAGCTTGACCTTTCGATTATACCCACAAAAAAAAGTATGAACATCTTCATCGTAATTGGTTCGTAATCGATAATATACTTCAACATTATTTTTTTTGTTGAAATTATGACCATAGATGAAATAAAGATTAGCATTGTCGAACTGTGAAGCATTTTCATTAAATCTATTTTGATACTGAAAACTTACATAATTTGCCTTATTGAAATAATAATACAACTGCGCTGAAGTCCATACAGAAAAATCAGGAGTTCTCTGAGCAATTCCTGAGACAGAATTCAATATAAAAAACAAAAACAATAATAAAACTCTACTTGACTGCCTCAAAATAATTTTATCTTGTTAAATCATAAAAGTAAATTTTCACTTGGGCTGTATCCCTTAAAAAATCGATTTTTTGAACTTCTGCACGATGAATATCAATTCCAGTTCTACATCTCAAATCCTCTAAAAACTCATTGTATTTACTTGGATGAATTAATTCAATTTTTTCATAATAAATTGTCTTGAAAAGTTCTTGCTTCATAAACCAATTACTTTCAAGCATCAATGCCACCAAAATCATCGCAGTAATAATGGCAATTAAAAACAAATACTCATAAACATCTTCTACACCTTTCAATCGTGTAACAGCCGATACAATTCCAATCGCAATTGTAAGAAATAAGTACGTCATGTCTTTAATACTGATTTCTTCTGTCTTGTAACGCAACATACTAAATACTGCGAACAAACCGAAAGCAGCTCCCATAGAGATTTCTACCCTATTCAATAAAAAAGAAATTGTAAATATGACAATATTGAAAACGAAATAAGTAAACAACAAGTCTTTGTTTTTATAAAACCGGAAATAAATAAACTGCATTAAAACATAAGTAGATACTAAGTCGATTAATAATCTGACCCCATATTTGGTCGCAATTTTTGAAATGGTATCAATTCCCTCTGGAGATGTAATTTGTAATAACATATAATTTAATTAGCAATTAGTTTATTTATTTTCAATACCTGCTTTTTGAAATTATTTCTTTTCTCGTTGACTTCAAGTAAATACATACCAACACAATATTTACTTAAAGAAACAGGCTTTTTGTTAGTATCGCGCAATAATAATTTAATTAGCGTATTTGTTTTGCCATCGCTTTTCACTTCAATGATTACTAAATTGTTATAAGTCGACTTTTTACCCCTAACACTATAGGTTAAATCTAGGTCGATAGTAACACGCTCAACAGATGATTTATTAACTAACGCAATGCGATTATAATTTATATTAATTGATGGCAATAGATTAGTGCAATCGACATTTAAATGCTCTAATAAAAACTCTGCAATAATTGGATCACTAAAATCAACATCTCGATTGCATTTAATGCGTACTTTGTTCGTTACACCTTTATTGTTTTTTATTTTGGCCTCTAAAAAATTAATATCGCTATCTACATAAGTTCTTCTTCTAACTTTAAATCGATTCATTTTACCATTATGATGCATTCGATATAAAAGATGATCAGAAGAATCATAATACATCGTGTCGTACTCAAAGAATCGTTTGTTTTTTATTTCCAACATTCTATAATCATTAATTAATGAAGGAAGTAGAACAAGTAAATCACTAAATGTAATTGCAAACTTTAAATCAGAGCGTTCCATTAATTCAGCGCGGCCCATGTCAACCAAACTAATTGGCTCAAAACGATTAATAACTTGCAACAAATCGGAATTCATCAATTATCTATTAACTGTTAGTGTGCCAATATCTATAACTTGCTTTTTCTCGCTAATTTCAACTTTAACGGCAACTGGAAATTGGTTGTAAGAAACATTGGCAGACTGCAGCGTATCGCTAAGGGCATAAATCGTATATGTACCTTTTCTAAGATATTTAAATTCAAAATTCCCATTTAAATCGGTTGAAACTTTGTCACCATATCCAGTTTGATCTCCATAAACAATAAAAACATCTTCATCTAACCCAGGATGTTCATACATCATTAAATTAAAGTTCTTATCCCAATCGCGAACCCAAACATTACCTTTTATAGTTGCCATACCTCCATAACCTTCTTCCTTTTTACAAGAAAAAACAGCAAATGAAAAGATCAGCAAAAACAGCATTTTAAATCTCATCTTATTTTACAATTTGTATTCTTTTTACTAATTCGGAATTATTTATCTGCAACAAATATAAACCATGATTCAAGGCTGGTAATTCCATTTTATAATTGTTTTCATTACCGATATTAACATTTAAAACACATTTACCTGTCAAATCAAATAGTTTAATGCTATTAATATTTAATTTTGATTCAATTGTAATGAAGCCTCTTGCTGGAATTGGATATACTTTAAACTGTTCATCTCGTAATTCGTCAATTGCAGTTGGACAATTACTTTGATTGAAAGTGTACGACAAAGTATAACCAAAATTCCCAATACCATTTGGGCAGCGGAAATAAGAAATATCAGGACTTTGCGGACCAAAATAAACACTATCTATTACAAATCCAGAGGAATTACTGATATAAATAGAGTCCCCAGCTGCAGCTAATTTAAAGTTTGTATGTAATCCTTGTTGCGTACTATCACCATCTGTCCAAACAATCAATTCACTATGAGAGTCAATACTTGCATTAATTGGGAATCTCCATTTCAACTTATCATTTTTATTATCCGACAAATACAAATCCGATAAATTGATGCGATGGTTAGAAGTGTTATATAACTCGATCCAATCATCATACTCTCCATTTTGGTCCATCACAGCCGCATCATTTTTGGCCATAATTTCATTAAATGCTACTTCCTTATAGTAAACAATATTATTGTTAACATTTAAATGATAGAATTCATGCTCTGCACGCGCTGGTGAGAATACTCCAGCATTCGTATTTTCAGCATAGATGTAGTAATCCATTTGAGTTGATGAACAAAAAATTCCTGCTCCAAAGATTCCATCTCCAGCTCCACCATCATGATGTAACCCATCATCAAACATTGGCTGTTTAGCAAACTTATCAAAGAGATAATCACGAGAGCCTAACCAGATTGATGTTCCATTACTCATATTGCAGTTCACCCAAACTGTATCATAAATAACTGGCTGTGAAGGAGTGCTTACAATTCCTGAAATAACTGGAGCAGCAGCTTGAAATTCTGCAGTTCCTTGCAAATATGACATTCTTGAAGTAATTAAATTATTTATACCCGGCACCACATAACTACCAACAGTAATATCAGTATTTAACGAAGACTGAAATTGAGAATAAGTAAACATCTTATTTACATCAGATTGAACGGCAGTATCAATTAATGTTTGGTAGGTATTTGCCATTGATTGATACACTCCATTTGAAAAATATTCATCAGCAATTGTTTTAGCATGTGCATAGTACATCCTTTTCCATGTCGGATTATTGAATACATCATTAATTAACGGCCAATAGGAATCTGTACTATGAATATTTAATGGCAATTGCTGCATATTAGCTACAGATAATGACCCCATTGAAGTAGCTCCGCTTCCAGCGAACGGAAAACCTCCAAAGGCCATATTTAAGTCCCAGGATATCGGAACAAAACGATTGTTCAAGTCGCGGTATAAATAATAATTCTGAGCAAACACTCCGCTGTAACTATCTAAATTAATCGTAACAGCATTGTATGCCAACATCCAAATTACTCTGTCGATATCAATTATAGCCTCTAGTGAAGATCCATAATTAGTAACGGTATCGCATAAACGAACAAGCTCCTTCCAACCTGTTGCAGATTTTAATTCATAATAATTGAAATAAGAGCTACTATCAGCGTTAATGTATTTTAAATTACATTTTGTCGTTGGGCCAGGGGTAACAATTGGATTGCATTTAAATTGAGTGCCATTGGTAGAATTAAACTTCTCACCTAAAAATGTATTTCCAATATTTTCATCATTAGAGTATAAACCAATATAATTTCCATTGATATATACTTGAGCAAAATTCGATTTTGGACAATCCATGTAACTTGCAAGAATTTTATATGCCAACACCTCACGAATCATAGAAGGATCCTGATAACAATTACTTAATTTAATAGTTGAATACCCCATATAATCCTGGTTGATAAATTCATCCAGCGAAATATTAAATGGATTTTTATTAGAGGCAATACTATAAGAACTATTACCTTTATACTTCACCCCAACGCTATCGAATACTACCCCATTCACTTTTACTTGTGAAGCCATAATATATCCATCAGCACCTGCCTTTGCAGTATCTAAATGATAATCCCAATTAGCTTGGGTAAACGTAATTTCTATTTGCTGAATCTGACCAATATCGTATAAATTAATTTGAGAAAAACTATTAAAAGATGAAAGGAGAATTACTATAATCCCAGTAAATACTTTTTTGCTCTTAACCATTATTATTTTAATTTGATAAATGAACTTGATTCTACTTTGTTACTTGAAACTTCAATTGTTTTTATTTGATACGTTCCAGCTTCAAAATTTGAAGTATTAATGCTTTCCACAATTCTAAAAGTTGAGTTTTCAAAAACCATTTTGCCATTCAAATCATAAATCTGAATAAGTCGTTCCTTTTGAATTTCAAATCGCACATATAAAAAATCATTAACTGGATTAGGAAATAAATTAAATGTTGCATGCGATGATTCAATTAATCCAGAAATGCTACAGGCTGCACAACCGCCGTAGCAATCAACTGGCAAAACTACATCTGTAGCTGATGTGAAAACTCTATACCCAAGCGGACTAGAGCACGTAATAGGTACATTCTCAACATCTGCACTTGTATTACCGTTCACAAATTTATACTGATAGAAACCTCCATCTACGTAATTAATCACCTCGTAAACATCTGCTCCAAAGCTGTAAAGAATATTAGTCTGCGGATTAAATCCCTGATAGTCGCTAATTAAATGTACGCCTGAAGAATTGACAGAAGGCTCTAATGATAAATCCACTAAATATCGAATCAAGTACTTATTTGCTGGAGCATTACCTGCAAACAAAAGTGCTCCAATAAATGATGTATCATTAGTAATCGAATCCACATAGATCCAACGGTTATCATTGAAATTATAACCAACTCGAGATTCAACAGGAACAAACTCTGCCTCGTAAAACTGATCTCCATTCACAAATTTATATTCGTATTTTGCGAAGGCTGGTACATCCACATACACCTCATACAAATTCGTATCAGAGGCCATCTGCGTCATAGTAGTTGTGGCTGAATTCCAATCACCACCACTAAATCCTGCTAAAGTCTGAAAATCACCTACGATGTGAACACCAGTAACATTCACTACTTGCTGCGACATATCAACAACAAAGTGAACCACCTTTGCATTTGCAATAGTCGATATTAAGATTAACATTAAGGAGAGTGTTTTTTTCATGGATAATTACTTAGTAATAATGATTCGTTGATTCATTGTTTTACCACTTTCCGTAGTTAAAGAAATCAGATAACAGCCATTTGATAATTCATCTGTAATAATTTCCTGAGCATTCATTGCATTTATTAACAACCGACCGTCTAGACTATAGATATTAACAATATAACTTTCATTGATTTTTTCTATTCCTCCAACTTTGATTACTTCATTAGCTGGATTAGGAAAAAAGGAAATCCCTTTGATAACATTATCGTTAGAACTGATACCAGTTAAAGAAAAATTATAACCTGATGAATAACTATAAGAACAGCTAGGCGCCTGCGTTATACGAACAAGATAAATTCCACTTTGAGTACAATTTATAGTCTGATTCGTTTCTCCAACGAGCAAATCTCCATTCAAATACCATTGATAACTATCTGCTAATGATGCAGAAAGCGTATTCGCACCTGCTGATGAAATTAGAGGAATTGTAGGCGCAAGGTTATTTGCATAACAAGTATCATATCTAAATGATTGAGGGGCTGCTCCAGTTAATTGTTTAGACCAAATCGTAGTTCCAGCTGGATTAACTTCATAGATTAATCCTGATGTTGCGACACATACTAATTGATTCCCATTAGGCAATTGTTGTGAATTACTCATGTTTGAGCTATATCCATTACATGCTAATCGACTTGTATAGGTTGCAGGCAAATATGCCGCACCTGCTGTATGTGAGTAATTATATCCAACGCGGGGTACATCAATCTGATCAACAGAACTTTGATTATTTGATACTCCACGATTATTAAATCCAACTAAACGACCTGCATTAGGAACACCTTCAGGAATCCAATGCGCATCATGCGTCACATTTAAAATTGAAGATCCAGTTGCACTGTAATTTACTGGATGTCCCCAACGATAGAGGATATCTCCACCCTTACCTGAATTACCTCCACTATGAGAAGCAGCTTCAGCCGTTGTTGTACTATGATCGATGATATACCACTCATTTAAATTGTGAGATGAAAAAGCAATTTGATCAAGGATTGGATTATAATCAATACCATTCATGTGCATCCAATCCTTTTGCGTATTGTAGTTAATGTTTAACAATTCTGGATGATCAACAATTGACGAATAATAATTTGCCTTTGTAGGATAAACATTTTGAATTAAGTGATCCCAGGCGCGCCACTCCCAAACTACGGTTCCAGTTGTTGCGCTAGTTGGTTGAACTTCAACTATCTTATCAGGCCAGATTTCAATGCTTTGAGTGCATCCCGCAGCGGATGCCTCCGTAGGTGTTTTACGTTCGTATGCAATCAATAAAACATTTCCATTAGGCATTGCACAAACATCATGGTGAGAGCAGTAATTTGCTGTTGAATAAATATAATCCCAAACTACGTTTCCATTCCAATCAACTTTCTGTACTTCCCCACAAATTGGACCACCCTGAAAAGAATTTCCCGTACGAGCAACTGACCTAAGTAATGTACCACCAGGCAACATATAAGTTGAATAACCCGTTTTGGCTGACGCTGGGAACGTCCACGTTTTAACAATATTACCATTAGTATCCAACAAGTTAGCACTATATTGATTTTGTAGTGCATAAAGTGTATAATCACCCCATTGCTGCGCAGAGGCACTAAAGACTCCTGTTAAAAACAGGCAGATTGTAAATAAATTTTGAAAGATTTTTTTCATTGTTTTGTATTTGTAAAGGGGTTTAAAATTAACGATTTTTATTAATGATTTCTTAACTATTTGGCAAAACATGCTAAACATAGCAATTGCGCAACTGAAGTGTAAAAATCTACAGTTGCAAATGATAGCTTGCAATGAATTACCCCTATTCAGTGCATTTTTTGTGCAAAAACTTGCAATCGATAACAATTAAAGATTACTTTTAAGGTTTAATTAAAGATGCTGTGAACTTTATAATAGACGCTGAAGGAAAAGTTATTGATTTAAAAGCAAATATTTTAGAATTGCTTCCTGACGATCAAAAAAATGGGAATGGCAGTTTAAAAATTCAGAGTATACTTTCCGGATTGCCAGAAATATTTCCACTAACGGATTCGAAAAACTTCAAGACTTATAAAAACCTTGTTTTAAAAAAAGACATTGGTCCGTTTGCAACAAACCCCGGACAACACTTTTACAGTCTAAACATTCAGCCACTAAACATATCAGACTACCCAAATTTCATTTGTAGAATTGAAAAATTTGTATCTGAAATAGATGCAACGCTTGCTGCCAACCAAAAATGCTTTAATCTTTATTTAAAATACCTAAGTGGAAGTCTTTTTGAAATCGATAATAGCAGTAAGATAACTAAAATTCTTTCTGATGGTGATGATGGGATTTTACAAAAGTTTGGTATTTCGACAGGGCTTACTATTCTTGATTTACTAGATTTTAATCTGGCTAAAAAATTCAAATTGAAATTAGATGAGGTTATTGAAACACAAAAAGAAGTTTTTATATCACATCGGTTTAGAACAAGAAATTGGGATTTATATATCGATTGCCGATTAAACTACAAAGAAGACAATGTTGTTGTTGTTTATATCTTGGACATGACAGATCGTATTAAAGCGATTGAAGAAAAAGAGGCTTTTGCAAGATTCCCGATTGAAAATCCAAACCCAGTAATCAGAGCTAATTCAATTGGAAAAATAATTTTCTGTAATAAATCCGGAACTGAATTCTCACAAAAAATAGGTTCGAAAAATAATATTATAGTCAATAAGGATGTACGTGCTATAATTAAAGCCTGCATATTTGACAATTGTTCTCGCGATTTAAAATTAAAAGTCAATAAGCAATATTACTTCCTGAATTTTTCTCCAAACAAAGTTAATAACTACGTAAATATTTACGGAACAAATATTACGCAACAGGAGCGCATTTCAGAAAAATTACAACAAAAAACTACTGATTTAAATGCCATATTAAATAGCTCCGATGATGTCATATTATTAATTAATAAAAACTATGAATTAATCTATTTTAATAATCAGTCAAATATAATATTAA
>JBKCGZ010000095.1:0-7218 GCA_046303115.1 Bacteroidota bacterium
TGAATTGACGATAATAATTCCTGATCTTCTAAAACCAGTTGTTTAGTAGCAATTGAATCGCTGATTAGTTTTTTAATATCGGTTGCCATAGTATTACAAAGATAATGGAATGCGTTTACTTAATAAATTCAAGAATGGTCTCGCTAAGATGTGACCATGAATATTTCTTTTTTTCTTGACGAATTTCTTCATCAAATCGATGGATGTTTCCTTCTGCAAAATCATTCATTGCAATGGCAATGGCTGTAGGATTTACCTCTGTGACATATCCTGTTTTACCATGTTTTACAATTTCAGGTAATCCGCCAACATGTGTTACAATCATTGGTTTTTCGAAGTGGTAAGCCAACTGTGAAATACCACTTTGTGTAGCGCTGCGGTATGGTTGCACAACTAAATCACAAGCACCAAAATAATATTTGATTTCAGCGTCAGGAATGTAGTGTGAATGTAATTCAATGAAATCTGCTAATTGCAATGAGGTAATTAATTCCAAATACTGTTTTTCATTCTCGTAAAATTCTCCTGCAATCAGAAGTTTATAGTTTTTACTTCGGAGATTACTTTCAGAAAAAGCTTTAATTAATAGATCAAGGCCTTTGTAATTTCTGATAAATCCGAAGAATAAAATGTACTTGTAATCAGGATTCAAATTTAATTTCGAACATGATTCTTCTTTCGTTGATTTATCACCGTAGTGATCGTAAACAGGGTGTGGCGACATTAAACATTTTGCGGTGGTAAATTCAGCAATTTCATTCTTCACCTGATTAGATAGGGTGATAAAACCACTACATCCATTCACAAAATACTTTGATAATAACGTATCGCCTATCCGTTTTTCATGTGGGATTAAATTATCTACGAAGCCAATAATTTTTATTTTAGATCCAAGTAGGCGAGCTACACTTCCTAATGCTGGTCCCATGAAAGGTATCCAAAAGCGAAGCAATACTAAATCAGGATTTTGTTTACGAATATAATTCGCAGTGCTAAACCACGATAATGGATTTATCGAGCTGATTAATCGAGTAATTTTAAGATTGGATGGTACTGGGTCGGAAGTGAACTGTGTTTTACCTGGAAATAAAAATCCGGGATATTGCGTGGTGAAGTTAACAATCTCAATCTGATGTCCTGCTTCTTGAAGCGCAAATGCCATCCGTTCATTAAACGTAGCAATTCCACCTCTGAAAGGGTGGGCTGGACCTACAATGACGATCTTTTTCGATTCCATAACAGTCCGCCTATCAGCAATTATAAGTTAGCGGTACTTTGAATTAAATAAGTGTTGCGCTCTGTGCTATTTCGTCCGATTAACTCACTGATAAATCCCGCTAAGAATAACTGCGTTCCGATAATCATACACGTTAATGAAATATAAAACGAAGGCCTTTCTGTTAATAGACGAGCGGGTAAATTCATACTTACTGCATAAAGTTTCGAAGCACCAAGATAGGCTGATAAAACAAATCCTGCAACAAACATTAAGGTGCCAACTAATCCGAAGAAATGCATAGGACGTTTGCCAAAACGAGAAACGAACATAATAGAAAGTAAATCAAGGAAGCCGTTTACAAATCGTTCTAAACCAAACTTAGTAACGCCGTACTTTCTAGCTCTATGTTCTACTGCTTTTTCAGTAATCTTCGAAAATCCTGCCCACTTGGCAATCACTGGAATGTAGCGATGCATTTCGCCATATACTTCAATGCTTTTTACAACTTCATAACGATAGGCTTTTAATCCGCAGTTGAAATCATGAAGATTATTAATGCCCGACATTTTACGGGTTGCATAGTTGAATAGCTTAGTCGGAATTGTTTTAGAAATTGGATCATAACGCTTTTGTTTCCATCCTGAAACTAAATCGTAACCATCATTAGTAATCATGTTGTAAAGTGAAGGAATTTCATCAGGACTATCTTGTAGGTCAGCATCCATTGTAATAACTACTCGTCCAGAAGCTGCTTCAAATCCTTTTTGTAACGCTGCCGACTTACCGTAATTACGATTAAATCGAATTCCTTTCATGCAGGTATTGTTAGAGGCTAGTTTAGTAACAACATCCCAGGAGTTATCCTTGCTACCATCATCTACAAATATTACTTCGTAATTATAGCCATGAGCTGTAACCACTTTTTCGATCCAAGCGGCTAATTCAGGCAATGATTCATCTTCATTAAAGAGAGGAATGATAACCGATAAATCAAGACTTGCTTTCGACATGCGCAATAGGATTAAGACGTTTTAATTTGAAAGAAAGAAGTAGTGCGAAAAATGCTCCACCAGCTAACTTGTTAAAATACTCTTTAAATAGTATGGATGACAAAGTAGATTTTTTTATTTCATCAATCATTCTGTCTTCGTAAGCTTCATAACCTTGTCCCAATACCTGATACATTTCCTTCTTCGAAAGTGATAGCTCTTTCAGGTATATCTGAATATAATCGCTTACGAGGTCAGGGTAAATAATTTTTCCAAAAATGTAGACTAGCAGAACATAAAGAACTCCATAACTTGAGATGACCAACATTTGTGCTTTAAAGGCACCCCAATAGGTGATAGCGCCTCTGAGAAAATTATCACGTAATATTTTTGTTGCTAAGTACATAAACACTAGCGGGATCCATGAAAAGTAAAATGATGCGGTACCTAGTGGGAATATGTTAAAAATCCAAAGCAGGAATGTTATGGCAAACATGACCAGGCCGCATATTGCACCGTAGTTAAATAAATGGGTAAAGGGCGAAGGTTTGTTTTCGTTCATCGATACAAATTTAATGGAAATAACCAAGTGGAAATAGGGAATATTACTGAGTTAAAAACATCCCTTTTTTAATAAAAATGGGGCAAGCTACTTACATCGCACCGCTCAACCTCTTATCCTTGCTACCTTCCGGTCCTAGGGAGGTTCGAGGGAGCTGGTCGTATAAGACTTACCCCGAGGCAAAAGTAGAAATTTAAGGTCAGTGATAAAAATGAACTTGAATAAATTGTTAAATATTTTCAAATCGCGACTCTAAAACTCTGATTTGTAGTGTATAATAAATTAGGCTTCAATCAATTTTTAACATTGTTATCGAGAATGAAAAAGGAATAAGGTCATTGATTAATTTAGCAAAAAAATCACCATTATGAAATTCTTTATCGACACAGCAAATCTTGATCAAATCCGCGAAGCCTATGATTTAGGTGTTTTAGACGGAGTAACAACTAATCCATCATTAATGGCCAAGGAAGGCATTAAAGGAAAAGATGCTGTTTTAAAGCATTATGTAGATATCTGCGAGATAGCAAAGGGTGGTGATGTGAGTGCAGAAGTGATTTCAACTGACTATGCAGGAATTATTCGTGAAGGGGAAGAGTTAGCTGAATTACATCCACAGATTGTAGTGAAAGTGCCAATGATTAAAGATGGTGTTAAAGCAATCCGTTATTTTTCAAATAAAGGAATCAAGACCAACTGTACATTGGTATTTTCTGCAGGACAAGCATTATTAGCTGCTAAGGCAGGTGCTACTTATGTATCACCTTTTATCGGAAGATTAGATGATATTTCATTTGATGGATTAGAGTTAATCGATCAGATTGTACACATCTATCGTGAGTATGGTTATGAAACACAAGTGTTAGCAGCAAGTATCCGTCACACAATGCATATTATTAAATGTGCAGAGGTGGGTGCTGACGTTGTTACTACTCCGTTACAGCCAATCTTAGATTTGTTAAAGCATCCGTTAACTGATTCTGGTTTAGCGAAGTTTTTAGCAGACGCTCAGAAGTTTGCATAATCTTATTTTTATAAACATTACTGTAATTCTCAGATGAAATTGCGCAAGCGAATATTGTTGATGCTTTCCTTCTTTTTTGTGGGATGTGGTAGCAATGGAGAAGAAAGTAATGATTCAAGTCGACCTTCTTTAAATATTCAAGCAACTAAAAATAAGGCGCAGGAAGCCCTAGCATATTGTAAGTCTAAAAACTTCAATACTGATTTCTGTATTCTAATTGACATGAGTTTGCATTCTGGTGTAAACAGATTTTTAGTTTGGGATTTTAAAGGTGATAGTATCATGCATCGATTTTTAGTCGGGCATGGTTGTGGTGATTCGCCCTGGAGCAGTGATCAGTCGAAGGACAATCCAATATTTAGCAATGAAGATAATAGCCATTGCTCATCATTAGGGAAATACAAAATCGGTGAGAGAGGCTATAGCAATTGGGGAGTGAACTTGAAATATGTTTTACATGGGTTAGAAACATCTAATAGCAATGCATTAAAAAGAGTCATCGTTTTTCATTCGTGGGAAATGATATCTGATGAAGAAGTTTATCCCGCAGGAACGCCGGAAGGATGGGGTTGTCCTGCAGTTTCAAATAATAGTTTCAGGATCGTTGATCCATTGCTAAGAGCGAGTACAAAGCCAGTGTTGATGTGGATGTATAAGTGAAGTAATAAATTAATAATCTAAATCTTTTTATCGTTTCTTGTTAGATAGTAATAAGTCTTTGGCCCCGAACTATCTTTTTTAGGAGTATTCATTTTTTCAATTAAAAATGTTAGTTTAGATTATTGGAAAAATCTTAATATAAAAAGACATGAAATCAGATCAAATCATCATTACTAATCCTTGCGACAAAGATTGGAACTCCATGCAAGTTAACAATCAAGGAAAGTTTTGTGATAGTTGTAATAAAACGGTTATTGATTTTTCTACTTGGGAAGTTGAAGAAATTAAGGATTATCTTAAAAGTAAAAATCACCAAGTTTGCGGACATTTTAATGCATTGCAAGTTGCATCTAATCATCCAATGCATAAACAATATTTGATAGATTTGTTTGTAAACACCGAAAAGAAAATAAAAATTCCTTTGCTTAAATCTATATTTCTATATTTTTTCATTTCTTTCAAAAGGATAACACGATTGAATCGCCCTTTAACCGGAAATGTGGAAAGGATTAATAGAAACCCTGATGAGTTTATGGATTTTTAATGAGAAGTATTGATTATACCATTTTTAATGCACTTTAAAGAAATAGTCACATCCTATATTGAAAGTTTGTCTTCTGAAAAGCGAGATGATATGATGATATTACATCGTTTGATTTTATCCATCAAGCCTGATTTTCGACTATTTTTTGATGGTAAGAATTATGAATTTTAAATATAATGATTTAAAGAGCTTCAAATGAAAAACTATCTATTTAGATATTTTCTTTTAATTATATTTTTAATTACGGCTTGTGAGGGGGGGACTACCTTTACTAAGGTTATAAATAATAAATCTTCAGAAAGTATAACAATAGTAATTTATACAAGGTACGGGTCAACTGGGGAGATGGTAATAAACGCTCATGAATATAAAACTGTTTTCACGGATGAGCAAAACAGATCTTTTGTAGGTGACTCATTTAATTGTACGTCATTAATAGACTCAGTAGATTTTAATATTAGCAATGGTAAAATATTAATTAAGGACATAATGAATTCAGCCAATTGGATTCAAAAAAGTACTAAAGGTCGTAATTCGAGAGAAGATTGTATTTTTGAAATAACTGATAATGATTTACAATAACTAATAAATAGAAAATCAATATGACACATTATAATCCCAAAGACTGGATTACCTTTATTTTTAGATTTCATAAGTCTGATACGTTTAGGACATTAACTCCAATGATGATTTTGATTGGAGTTTATTCTGGATTGATAGCCTATTTGGAAATTGAGTTTTGGCAACTTTCTGAAAATAGTCACGTGAAAAATTTAACCATCATGCATACCACGGTTGGTTTTGTATTATCATTGTTGTTGGCATATCGTACAAATACTGCCTATGATCGTTGGTGGGAGGGACGTAAATTATGGGGTTCGCTTGTAAATAACAGTCGTAATTTAGCAATTAAGTTAAGTGCATTCTTGAAAGATGAAAGTGATATCACTTATTTCAAAAAGTTAATTCCTGCTTATTCTTCCGTTCTTGCAAATCATTTAATGAATGATGAAACAAGTATGACATTATTTGAAGGATTAGATTTGGAGATTGATCACCATAAGCATAAGCCAAATCAGGTAGCTAGCTTGATATTTAAAAAAGTTAATAATCTATATCATTCAGGTAAAATCACAGGTGAGCAATTTATCATTATTAATGCTGAACTTCAATCATTCACCGATGTATGTGGTGCTTGTGAACGAATTAAAAACACGCCAATACCATTCTCTTATAATGCATTTATTAAAAAATTCATTTTCTTTTTTGTTATGACACTTCCATTCGGATTTGTTTTTAATCTTGGATATTTTGTCATTCCAGTTGTCGTTTTTATATTTTATGTTTTAGCAAGTTTAGAGTTGATCGCAGAGGAAATAGAAGACCCTTTTGGTTATGATACGAATGACTTACCTCTGCTTAAGATCGCATCGAATATAAAGAGGCATATAGAGGATATAATGTGATTGATGGTTATTTGATTTTTATAGATATAGTTGTTAATTGATGAAACTGAATATTGTGCAGATTAAAATAATTAAAAAATACGGATGTAATAATTAAATTTGAATTAATGTGTAATTTGTTAAAAATTTTAATTGTTGTTTTGGTTTTTAGTTCTTGTGAAAAAAACAGGATAATTAAAAAAAACAATATTCCATCTAATCAATCATGTCAGCCATTAGAAGTAACTGTAATTGAGGATTTGCCAGATAGTATTTCTCCACAAATTGTTCAATTAAATAAGCGAATAGCTCCTAAGCAAGTTTCTTTTGACGAACAGCGTTTTTTAAGTGAAATTGATTTTTCGAATGGGGTTTCCCAAGCGAGAAGAGATTCATTGGTAGATAATCGCAAGAATAATATTTTGGGCAAATTAAATATTCAGAATTTTACCACTGATGATGGTTTAGCCTTAGATGCAATAGGATGTTCCATGGTTGATAGTAAAGGTAATATTTGGTTTGGAACTTATGGCAGTGGTGTAAGTAAATATAATGGGAAATCATTTACTAATTTTTCATATAATGAAGGATTGTCAGATAATGTAATATTAAGTATTGTTGAAGATAATATTGGAAACATTTGGTTCGGTACTTTACATGGTCTTTGTTATTACGACGGAAGATCAATTAAAAAAATATTAGACAATAATGTTTTTGATAATTATTCAATTTATAGCTTGTTTAAAGACCGGGTGGGGAAAATTTGGATTGGAAC
>JBKCGZ010000096.1:0-3142 GCA_046303115.1 Bacteroidota bacterium
ATGAATCCAAGCATCTTCCCTCCTGATAAATTCAATCATGTGGATGTGCAAATTCAATTGCTTGATCATTTCTTACATGGCATCGCAACGCTTAAAGGTCATAAGCTAATTAATAAATACCGCCAAATCGATGAAGAATAATCACACAAAACAATATACTATGAAAAAAATCCTGCTACTCATGGTAGCGTTTGCGTGCCTAACACAAGTGCATGCACAGGATGCCAACAGTTCATTCTCATTAAAGCAAGCGATTGAGTTTGCAATGAGCAATCAACCGAATGTTAAAAATGCGCAACTCGATGAAGCCATCGCTAAAAAGAAAGTCGATGAAATTACTGGAATCGGAACACCGCAAATTAATGCCAGCGCTGATCTCAATAAGTTTATCGAAATTCCAACTTCGTTTGTCCCTGCAGAATTCTTTGGAGGTAAACCAGGAGAGTATTTCGGTGTTCAATTCGGACAACCTTATACAGCTAGCGCAGGAGTAACTGCTACGCAACTATTATTCGATGGTTCTTATCTAGTAGGACTTCAAGCGACCAAAACCTATATGGATTTAAGTCGTAAGGCTACCGTTCAAACAAAAACAGAAACTGCAGTTAATGTAAGCAAGGCTTACTATGGTGCCTTAGTAGCTGATGCGCGTTTGTTAATCATTGATGCCAACATCGAAAGAGTCACAAAACTTTTAAATGATACAAAAGCACTTAATGATAACGGACTCGTAGAAAAAATTGATGTCGATCGTTTAGAGCTTTCATTAAACAATTTAAAAGTAGAGAAAGAAAAAGTTGAGCGCTTTAAACTATTGAGCTACGCTTTATTAAAATTTCAAATGGGATTTGATAACGGTAAAGCATTAACCCTAACGGATAAACTAGACGAATCTATCTTAGTTGTTACTGCTATGCCTGACTCCATTGATTATACTAAACGACCTGAATACGGTGTAATCAATGTTCAACGTCAGTTGCAAGCGCTAGATCTAAAACGCATCAAAGCTGGCTACTTCCCAAGCCTGGTTGCTTTCGGAACAGCAAGTGCCAATGCATCTCGTAATGAATTCAACATTTTCAATACCGATTATCGTTGGTTCCCAACTGTTATTGCAGGATTAAAATTAAACGTTCCTATCTGGGATGGACTTCAACGTCATTCGCAAATTTCGCAATCGAAATTAACCTTGCAGAAAGTAGATAATGCAATGAAACTTATGAAAAACGGATTTGCATTAGATTACGAAAATGCTAAAACATCTTATCAAAATAATTTGGCTTCTCTTAAAATAGTTAAGAAAAATCAAACATTAGCAAATGAGATATCACGAGTATCAAAAATAAAATATGAAAGCGGTGTAGGCTCAAGCTTAGAATTAATTGATGCGGAGAGCTCAGTAAAAGAAGCGGATGCTAACTACTTCAACACCCTTTACGAAACTATTATTTCAAAAATCGACTTAGACAAATCAACAGGAACAATTACATTCTAATACCAATGAAAAATTTATTATTTATATCGTTAATCGCAATCCTTTTTTCTGCTTGTTCAAGTGATGAACTAACTAAGAAGAAAGCAGAACTTGCTGACTTGAAAAAACAAGAAGCTGAAATCAAAACTAAAATCGCAACCTTAGTAAAAGACATCGCTAAACTTAGTGGCCAAAAAGTTACCAACTCACAACTTGTAAGTGTAACTAAAATTACTAAATCATCATTCTCCCATTATATCGATGTTCAAGCAAAAGTAGATGGAGATGAAAACATCACAGTAAATAGTCAGGTACCAGGAGCAGTTACTAAAATAAATGTGAGTGCAGGTGCAACAGTTTCGAAAGGACAAGTTCTTGCAGAAATTGACAATGAAACTTATCTAAAGAGCTTAGATGAATTAAGAACCGCAAGAGAATTTGCAAATACTGTTTATCTAAAGCAAAAGAATTTATGGGACCAAAAAATTGGAACTGAAATTCAATTCTTACAAGCTAAAAATACGTTAGAGTCGCTAGACAAAAAATTAATTACACTTAATCAGCAAATTGAAATGACAAAGATTAAGTCGCCGATTAATGGAACTGTTGATGAAGTGTATTTAAAATTGGGGCAAATGGCAGCTCCCGGAATGCCTGGTATTCGCGTAGTAAATATGAGCAAGCTTAAAATAAAAGCTGATATCGCTGAATCATATATTTCAAAAGTAAAAATGGGTGATGAAGTAGAAATCAACTTCCCTGACATGAATCAGACAATCAAAGCAAAATTGACTTATGTAGGAAAAGTAATCGATGCATTAAATAGAACATTCAATGTAGAAATCAGTCTGCCAGCTAACTCATCACTGCATCCGAACATGGTGGCAGTAATTAAAATTGCAGATTACACAAATACTTCAACATTTGTTTTACCTGCTAATGTGGTACAAATTACAGATGAAGGGACTTATGTGTTCGTTGCAGAAAATAATATTGCTAAGAAGAGAAATGTAGTTGCAGGAAAAAATTACAAAGGCACAATTGAAATTACAGAAGGCCTAAATGAAAATGATCCTATTATCACCACAGGATTTCAGGATATCGTAGATGGACAATCAATCACCGTAAATTAATTATTGGCTTAAAAGTATATGAAAGATTTATTCAAAGAATTTAAGCCAAGCAGTTGGGCGATTAATAATAAAACCACGATTTATATTTTAACGGTTATTATTACGCTTGCGGGTATTGCGACTTACAATTCATTACCGAAAGAAAACTTTCCTGACATAACATTACCACAGGTTTTTGTGAGTGTGATTTATCCAGGAACATCTCCATCAGATATGGAGAATTTGGTTGCTAAACCAATCGAGAAACAAATTAAAGGTGTATCAGGCGTTAAGAAAGTAAAGAGTACTTCAACGCAGGATTTCACTAGTGTATTAGTTGAATTTAATACGGATGTAAATGTTGCAGAGGCAAAGCAGAAAATAAAAGATGCTGTCGACAAAGCACGTTCTGATTTACCCAACGACTTACCACAGGAGCCAGCGGTTACAGATATTAACTTCAGTGAAATTCCGATTTTATTCGTAAACATTTCTGGTGATATCGAATTAAACAAATTGAAAAAATTTGCGGATGATATCAAAGACCGTATTGAAG
>JBKCGZ010000097.1:0-8513 GCA_046303115.1 Bacteroidota bacterium
CTAAAGTATTGATATAAATCTACATGGAAATCACTCATACAATTGGTCGCCGTAAAACAGCAGTAGCCCGCGTTTATGTAAAGCCGGGTAACGGAACCATCTCGGTTAACAGCCGTGATTACAAGGAATATTTCCCAACAATGCCATTACAAAACCTGGTTCAGCAGCCGTTTGATGTATCAAACACAAAAGACCAATACGATGTAATGATCAACGTTGGAGGAGGAGGATACAATGGTCAGGCGGAAGCTATCCGTATGGCTATTGCTCGTGCATTGTGTAAAATCAATGCTGAACATCGTCCTGCATTAAAATCTAACGGATTACTTACTCGTGACCCTCGTATGGTTGAGCGTAAGAAATACGGTCAACGCAAAGCACGTCGTCGCTTCCAATTCTCTAAACGTTAATATTCTTCAACCCTCAGCATATAATAGCGTAATGATAAACGTAACGCAAGAAGAACTTCTAAACGCTGGTGTACATTTCGGACACTTAAAGCGTAAATGGAATCCCAAAATGGGCGCATACATCTTTATGGAGCGCAATGGAATCCACATTATCGATTTGAATAAAACTCACGCTAAGCTTGAAGAAGCAGCAGCTGCAGTGAAGCAAATCGCAAAGTCAGGCAAGAAAATCTTGTTTGTCGCAACAAAAAAACAAGCAAAAGAAATAGTTGCTAATGCATCTAAGTCTGTAAATATGCCTTATATCACTGAGCGTTGGCCAGGCGGTATGCTAACAAACTTCGCTACTCAGCGTAAGTCGGTTAAGAAAATGGCACATTTGGATAAAATGATGAGTGATGGAACATTGTCGGTTGTTTCTAAAAAAGAGCGCCTTCAAATTTCTCGTCAGAAATCAAAGATGGAAAAATTGATTGGATCAATCGCAGATTTGAACCGTCTTCCAGCAGCATTATTCATTGTTGATACTGTTAAAGAACACATCGCAGTTGATGAAGCAATTAAGTTAGGAATTCCAACGATCGCAATTTGTGATACAAATAGCGACCCTTCATTAATAGATTTCCCAATCCCGGCAAATGATGATGCATCAAAGTCAATTGAGTTAATCTTAAAATGTATGGTTAGTTCAATCGAAGAAGGATTATCAGAACGTAAAGTGGATAAAGAACAAGAGCGTGAACGCGATGCTGCTAATGAAGAAGAAGCAGGAGACCGTGCAACTGTTGCCTCTGATGAAGAATCTTCAGAAGGTGGTGAAAAGAAAAAAGGTTCTGGCTTACGTTCCCGCAAAAGCGCACCCAAAAAATAATCAGTACTAAATAAAATTTAACGGCGGGGTGATCATATCATCCCGCTATTCATAAATAACAAAATCTAAAAAAATATAAAATCATGTCAACTGCAACAATTACCGCTGCTGATGTTAATAAGCTTCGCCAAATCACTGGCGCAGGTATGATGGACTGTAAGAAAGCTTTAGCTGAGGCTGAAGGCGACTTCGAAAAAGCAATCGATTACCTTCGTAAGAAAGGTCAAAAGGTGGCTGCAAACCGTGCTGATCGTGAAGCGAAAGAAGGTTATATCATCGCTCAAACGAACGCTGAAGGAACAAAAGGCTATTTAGTAGCTATCTCTTGTGAAACAGATTTCGTAGCAAAAAACCAAGATTTCGTAAACTTCGCTCAAGGTATTTTAGACGTAGCGATAGCAAATAATCCTGCAGATGCTGAAGCGTTAAAAGCGTTATCATTTGATGGCGCTACTGTAAACGATAAAGTTTTTGATATGGTAGGTAAAATTGGAGAGAAAATCGAATTATCTCGTTATGAAATGATTGAAGCTCCAAAAGTTATTGCTTACAATCACCCAGGCAACCGTTTAGCTTCAATGGTAGGTTTGTCAAGTGCCTCAGCTCCTGAGTCTGCTGGAAAAGATGTGGCTATGCAAATCGCTGCTATGAGTCCTGTAGCCATCGATAAAGGCGATGTTGATTCAGCAACTATCGAGAGAGAATTAGAAATTGCTAAAGAACAAATTCGTGCAGAAGGTAAACCAGAAGAAATGGTTGAGAAAATTGCTGCAGGTAAATTAAATAAGTTTTATCAAGAAAGCACTTTGTTAAACCAAGCTTTCATTAAAGAAGATAAGAAATCAGTTGGTCAGTATCTAGATGGCGTTGAAAAAGGTCTAACTGTTTCTGTTTTCAAAAGAGTACAAATTGGATAATTCCATAGTGTTTTAAGTTTTAAAGTCCCGAGGTAAACTCGGGATTTTTTTTTGATTAATTTTTAGCCAATTATTTATTGTCGGTAATAAATCATCAATTCATATTATGCTGTTTATAATTTAAAATGGGACTACTTTATTCGCTGATGATTTTAATATTACTTTATATGGTGTAAAACAAAACATTGTTTTAAGCAAATTATTTTAATCACCATCAATGTTATTTTAAATGTCGAAGTCGAAAATTAAAAATGAAAAAGCAAAAGAGAATAATATTCTTTTATTCACGTTCATTTTCGCCATTGTAGTTTTAATTGTTTACGGACAAACATTACGATTTGGATTTGTACTCGACGATGATTTATACATTGTGAAGAATCCCGCATTACAAAATGGAATCTCTTACATACCCCAAACTTTTTTACATGGAATAAGTGAGCACTTTAAAGGTTCGAACTTTATGGGCTACCGACCAATAACAATGAGTTTGTTTATTGTTGAGTATTCCATATTCGGACTTAACCCAACAGCATTTCATTTAGTTAATTTGATTTTATACTTCCTGATTGCTGTCCAGTTATTTTATTTTCTTCAAAAACTTTTATCAAATTTTAATTCCTATTATCCTTTTGTAATTGTTGTTTTGTTTTTACTACATCCCATTCATACCGAAGTTGTAGCAAATATTAAAAGTCAGGATGAGTTGTTGTCTGCTTTATTTGCTTTACTAACGTTCAATTATTTTATTAAATGGAATCGTGTAAATGATAAAAAGAATTTAATCCTCTCCTGTTTGTTTTTTCTGGGAGCGATGTTTAGTAAAGAAAGTTCAATTGCGTACATCGTACTTTTTCCTGCAATGCTATGGCTGATTTTTAATGACACGATTTTGAGTAGTATTAAAAAGTCATTAGCTCTTATAATGATGAGCTGCTTGTTTTTAGGATTGCGCTTTGTTGCACTAAAAGATGTTTTTCAAGGGTATGAAACTTCAGCAAGAGAAAATATTCTTTACGCTGCCAAAACCATCAACGAGGTATGGGCTACTAAAATGGAAATACTTTATCATTATTTTTTCAAAGCAATTTTGCCATCTAATCTTTCGTGGGATTATTCATTCAATCAAATACCAGTTGTTACTTTTAGTTCGTATATGCCTATAGTTAGTATTTTACTTTGTGCTATATGTTTAGTGGTTTTTGTAAAAAATCTGAATCATAATAAAGAAGTTTCTTTTGGTATAATTTGGTTTCTGATATTATTAGCGCCAACATGCAATTTGTTTATTATGAACGGTACTACCTTTGGCGAGCGATTTTTATTTATGCCCGTGTTAGGAATTATTCTGATTCTAACTTTTGTAGTAAAGAAGTTTCTACATCTTGATAGTACATTATCTCCTTTTAAAGTAAATAAATATTTTACTTATGGTTTTATACTGATAGGAAGTGTTTTTCTGTTTCATAGTGTTAGCCGAGCAGCTGATTGGAAAGACAATTTTTCACTATTTAAATCGGGAGTTATTAGCTCTCCAAATAGCGCTAGAACAAATGTTGCACTGGCAACTGAATACATGAATAAAGCAGAAAAGGAAATGATTCCGCAAAATAGGAATAGCCTTATAGATAGCGCCCTGGTTTATTTTTATAAAACAGTACAAATAGATACAGCTTTTTCAGATGCATGGTATAAGTTGGGGTTGATACATGCAATTAAAGGCGATAATACTAAAGCGGTAGAATATTATCAAACAGCGATCAAACATAATTCTAAAAATGTATTTGCATTAAATAATCTCGGAGCTATGTATGTGTCTTTACAAAAGCCAGATGCAGCATATAATTGTTTTATTCAATCTTTTAAAGCAGATTCAATTAATGAAATGACCGTAACCAATCTAACAGTTGCATGTTCGCTGTTAAGCAAGAATGAGGAAGTTATTTTTTATGGTAATAAAGCCATCAATAATAAAATAGTTAATCAGAAAATTTATTTGAATATGGCCAATGCCTATCAAAAGTTAAATAATCTACAAGAAGCAAATAAATATCAATCATTAGCAAATACGATTAAGTAACATATGTCAGTAAATGAATCTATACAACGTTTAAACGCTATTCCATTTGATGAAATAACGAAAGCATATCAAACACCTTGTTTTGTATATGTTGGTGAAAAGATTGAAGAACAATATCAGCGATTAACAAAAGCATTTCAAAAGGCGGATGTAAAAATCAAGTATGCTTTAAAAGCAAATAATAATATTTCCATTCTTAAAATTCTTAAAAACCAAGGAGCGGGTCTCGATGCTGTTTCACTTGAAGAAGTAAGGCTAGGTTTGTACACAGGATTTAAGTCCGAAGAAATTTTATTTACACCTAATAGTATTTCATTTTCTGAAATAGTAGAGGCTGTTGAACTCGGAGTACAAATTAACATAGATAATATTTCTTTGCTCGAACAATTTGGAAACAAGTACGGGTCATCAGTTCCATGCTGCGTAAGAATTAATCCGCATATTGTAGCTGGAGGTAACTCGCATATTCAAACAGGGCATATCGATTCAAAATTTGGAATTTCAATTCATCAATTGCGACACGTATTAAGAATTGTAGAAAAGGAAAAGATTGTTGTTAATGGTTTGCATATGCATACGGGCAGCGACATTTTAGATGCCTCTGTTTTTATTCAGGCTTCAGAAATTTTGTTTGATGCAGCTGTTAATTTTAAGCACCTTGAGTTTTTAGATTTTGGCAGCGGATTTAAAGTAGCCTATAAAGTAGATGATATCACCACAGATATTGAAGAGCTAGGTGAAAAGATCACTTCTAGATTTAATGAATTTTGTAAAGAGTATGGTAAAGCACTTTCGCTTTGGTTTGAGCCAGGAAAGTTTTTAGTGAGCGAAGCAGGATACTTATTGGTGAATGTCAATGTAATCAAGCAAACCACAGCTACCGTATTTGCCGGGATTAATTCAGGGCAAAACCATTTAATACGACCGATGTTTTACGATGCTTATCATCATATCTACAATTTAAGTAATCCAACAGGCACTCCAAGAATTTATTCGGTTGTAGGAAACATTTGTGAAACCGACACTTTTGCTATGGATCGGAAAATAAACGAAATCAGAGAAGGCGATACGCTCGCTATTCTTAATGCAGGCGCTTATGGTTATACTATGAGCAATAACTATAATAGTCGTCCGCGACCTGCCGAAGTGCTTTGGTACAAAGGGAAAATCAGCCTTATCCGAAGAAGAGAAACCTTTGAAGATATAATTAAAGCGATGCTACCTACGGAGATATAATTAAATTGATAATTTTGTGGTACCATGAAATACAAAAGAATACTCCTGAAGCTTAGCGGCGAAGCCTTAATGGGCGACAAACAATTTGGAATCGACAATAACCGCTTGTCACAATACGCTGACGATATTAAAACGATTGTTGATATGGGTGTTGAAGTGGCTATTGTAATTGGTGGAGGAAATATTTTCAGAGGGCTACAAGCTGCTGAAGGTGGAATGGACCGTGTGCAAGGGGATTATATGGGGATGCTTGCTACTGTTATTAATTCGATGGCATTGCAAAGCGCATTAGAAACCCATGGTGTTATGACACGTTTGCAATCCGCAATTAAGATGGAAGCTATTTGTGAGCCTTTCATCCGAAGAAGAGCGGTACGACACTTAGAAAAAGGACGAGTAGTTATTTTTGGTGCAGGAACCGGGAATCCTTATTTCACTACAGACACAGCGGCTTCTCTTCGTGCAATTGAAATTGAGGCGGATGTAATTTTGAAAGGAACTCGTGTTGATGGAATTTATACTGCCGATCCGGAGAAAGATAAAACAGCAACTCGCTACAGTAAAGTAACCTTCACCGAGGTTTATGAAAAAAATCTTCAGGTGATGGATATGACTGCCTTTACACTTTGCCAGGAAAACAAATTACCAATTATTGTATTTGATATGAATAAGCCAGGTAATTTAAAATCGTTGGTAGAAGGAGTTGAAGTAGGAACATTAGTAGAAATTTAATTAACCATCAAATAAAAATGGAAGAGGTAAAAAATATTTTAGATCAATTACAAGACCAAATGAACAAAGCGATTGCTCATTTAGAATCTGAATTACAAAAAGTAAGAGCAGGTAAAGCAAGTCCTTCAATGTTAGACGGACTTTATGTTGATTATTATGGAACACCGACTCCTTTAAATCAGGTGGCAAGTGTAAATACACCGGATGCAAGAACATTAGTTGTTCAGCCTTGGGAAAAAACAATGATTAAACCCATTGAAAAATCAATCATTGATGCTAACCTTGGATTTGCGCCACAAAATGATGGATCGATGATTCGTATTAGCATTCCTCCTCAAACGGAAGAGCGCCGTAAAGAGTTAGTAAAAAAGGCTAAGGCTGAGGGCGAGCATGCAAAAGTAGGCATCCGTACTTTTAGAAAAGATGCCAACGATAATGTAAAGAAGGCTCAGAAAAATGGCTTACCTGAGGATATGGCTAAAGATGCGGAAGATAAAATTCAAAAGTTAGTTGATTCTTATGTTATAAAAATCGATAAGCATTTAGAAGCGAAGGAAAAAGAAATAATGACGGTATAGTTTTACACCTTTAGGATAAATGCCTGAAATAAAGCAACGGAGTTTTCTAAAAGGAATAACATGGAGGATTATTGGTACAGCCGATACAATCATGTTAGCCTTTTTAATTACAGGCGATGTATCTAATGCTTTAAAGATTGGTTGGCTTGAATTATTTACCAAAACAATTTTGTTTTTTATTCACGAGAGGGTATGGTTAAAAATAAAATTAAATCAATCTTATAATAGTCGCGCTAGAAGTATTGCCAAAGCATTCAGTTGGCGTATTACTGGAACCATTGATACGATTATCCTCTCTTTTTTAGTTTTGACTTTTTCTGGTCACGGGGATATTAAAGTACCTCCGATTTATACTGCTTCGGCAATCGGACTTTCGGAATTTTTTACAAAAATGATACTTTATTATTTTCATGAAAGAGTTTGGCTAGGTATAAAATGGGGAAAAATTCATAATGAAAAACAATAGTTAATTAATTTAAACTAAGATTCTGCTAATTTTTTTCATAAGTATGTAACCTTTATCTTTTTTATGCGATATAAGGAGCCTAATCCCTAATAAAGATTAATTATGAAAAAGGTATTTACAGGAATTTTAGCAAGTTTTGTATTATTAGTTAATACTGCATCTGCACAAACTGCATCCAGCGATAATACAATTGCCTTGGTTGAGTCAGGAGATGATATCTCTCTCACTTCAACTTCTGTTAGTGGAGAAGAACCTGAGGTAGGTTCGTTTATGGTAATTGAATTATTGTCGCTTACGGCTTCTGAAAGAGAAGACTATAATTTGATTGACTGGACAACTTTATCAGAAAAGAATAACGATTATTTCACGTTAGAAAGATCTTCAAATGGTGTTGACTTCCGACCAATAACAGCAATGAAAGGAATAGGAACAAGCAATGTGCAACGTACTTACCTATACAAGGATATGAATCCAATGCGTGGAGTGAGTTATTATCGATTATCAAGAACTGATTTCGATGGTTCATTTAAGCGTAGCAAAGTAATTGCAGTTCGTCGTCATTTCTCTAGTTATTATCAGATTAATCCAGTGGAGAATACACAAAGCGGAAATTATCAGTTAAATATAATTACTGAAGATTTTGGTGTATATGAGTTAAGTGTTGTAGATATGACAGGGAAAGAAGTATATACTGAAAAAATAAAAGTTAACGAAAATGAAATAAATCATCCTTTGAATTTAACTATGCTTAAGAATGGCGATTATGATTGTTATATTCAGGATGTAGTAAATCATCAGAAAATAAAAATAAAAATCACGAAATAGACATATTAAAAATTTGGATTATATAAAGAGAGCACCCTAAAAAGTGCTCTTTTTTTTGTAAGATTTTCGTAACATTTTTTAATAATCACACTATAAGTCCTCATAAAAAAATAATGATATGAATCATTTAAAGCTTTACTTAATCGTTATTGCTGTGTTTGCTTTTTTCAATTCTACACTTGCTCAAGACGAATGTTCAACAGCAACTACAATTACTCCCGGTGCAACATGTAGCTATACTACATTCGATTTACCAGGAACATTAACTAAGTCGACGAATAACTTGACAGGTTGTTCGGCTGCTAGTTTAGTAGATGATGCATGGGCAAAATTTACTGCAACTGGAACTTCTTCAACAGTGAGATATCAAAACACCTCACGTGATGCGGGTATATGGATTT
>JBKCGZ010000098.1:0-2223 GCA_046303115.1 Bacteroidota bacterium
TAAAACAGCAACAGCAAATACCAATACTTTTTTCTTTAGTGCTCGCAATCTTCAAACAATTCAGTAGAAAAAAGTTTCAGTAATTTCCCTCTAATTCATGTTGCTAAAGTCCCTGTTTAAATTATTATTTTCATCTGATCATCAAGAGAAGAATCTCATTCGCTCATTGCGTAATCTCTTGGGATTTTATCCTGGAAATATTTCTGTTTATCAATTGGCTTTTAGTCATCGCTCTATCTCTCGTGAAACAGATAACGGAGTTCCTTTAAGTAATGAACGTTTAGAGTATTTAGGTGATGCCGTATTAGGTGCTGTAGTTGCCGATATGCTCTTTAAAAAATTTCCTTATCGCGATGAAGGCTTCCTAACTGAGATGCGTAGCCGTATTGTGAGTCGTGAGAATTTGAAAAACCTAGCAGTTAAAATTGGTATCGATGAGTTACTTCAAAAAGAAGCAACGCCTGGTACTTATCGCTCCATGTATGGAGATGCTTTTGAAGCACTCATAGGTGCTATTTACCTCGATAAAGGGTATGCAAAAACACAAAACTTTATCCTTGAACGTATCATTCGTATCCATGTTGACTTGCACGAAATAGAGCAGACAGAAAAGAATTTTAAAAGTCTTATTTTAAATTGGGGACAACGAGAGAAACATACGATTGTCTTTGAAACAGTAGAAGAAGAGCAAAAAGATCGCTTGATAAAAGTGCGCTTGTTAGTTGATGATAACGAAGTTGCTGTTGGTGTTGATTTCGTTAAAAAGAAAGCGGAGCAAATCGCAGCGCAAGCGGCTTGTACCACCTTAGGACTTTTATAATTTATCAGAATCGCATTTTTTCATTGCAAAAGATTTAGTAATATTACCATTCAAACCTTAACTGATTTAGAATGGAACGTTTTACGGGACTCATTGGAATGATTGTGATACTTGGTATCGCTTACTTATTATCCAATAATCGAAAAGCAATTAATCTTCGTTTAGTATTTAGTGGTATCGCATTGCAAATTGTAATCGCGGTACTCGTATTAAAAATTCCTCCTGTTACTGCGTTCTTTCAACAACTCGGACATGGAATGGAAAAGATTGAACAGTTTGCACGTAAAGGAGCAGAGTTCGTTTATGGTGGTGTTGCCGTTCAACAGTTTAATGGTACCGTTGCTTCTTTCATGAGTGGAGGATTCGTTTTTGCATTCAACATTACTGCAACCATCATTTTAGTTTGCGTGTTGGTGGCTATTTTATATCACGTAGGATTTATGCAACGCGTGGTAGCGATTGTTGCTAAGGCAATGAACTTTATTATGCGTGTGAGTGGAGCTGAAGCATTGAGTAACGTAGCAAGTGCATTCGTAGGACAAATTGAAGCTCAGGTAATGATTCGCCCGTATTTGAAAAACATGACCAAGAGTGAATTGCTTGCGAGTATGGCGGGTAGTATGGCTTGTATTGCTGGTGGAATATTAGTCGTGTATGTAAACATGGGCGCACAAGCAGGTTTAGATCTTGCACCGAAATTAATTGCAGCAAGTTTAATGGCCGCTCCAGGTGCATTGGTAATCTCTAAAATTTTATATCCTGAAACAGAGCAAAGTCAAACAATGGGCGAAGTGAAATTAGAAGTGAAAAGTAATTACGTAAATATCATTGATGCAATTTCTCACGGAGCTAGCGATGGATTTAAAATTTCGATGAATGTAATTGCGATGCTAATCGGATTTATTGCATTAATCGCAATGGTTGATTGGATGTTGATTCACGTTGGACATTGGTTTAGTCCTGATTTAAATTTAAGTCTGAACTGGATTTTTGGAAAAGCATTTTATCCGTTAGCATGGGCAATGGGTGTACCTCAACAAGATGTACAAAACGTAGCAACATTACTTGGACAAAAATTGACAGTGAACGAATTTGTAGCGTTCCAAAATTTATCGACTAAAGCAGTTCCTATTTTAACGGAGAAAGGATTGTTGATTGTATCAATTGCTATTTGTGGATTCGCGAATTTTGCGAGTGTAGGAATGCAAATTGGAGGTATTGGAGAGTTAGCACCTGAAAGAAGAAATGAATTAGCACAACTCGGATTAAAAGCGTTATTAGCTGGAACATTAGCTTCTTATTTATCAGCTACGATTGCAGGAATATTAGTTTAATAAATTATAAAGAGTGGGGTTAAAGGAGCGTTTTTAAGCGCTCCTTTTTTATTGTTTGATAAATCGTAT
>JBKCGZ010000099.1:0-3880 GCA_046303115.1 Bacteroidota bacterium
TTCTGAATACGGTACCAGGTTGATACGGACCAATTAATCCTCGATCAACACCACTCTCATATATATTAAATGTTCCATCTGATTTAAGATAAAAAGCAAATTGAATGGACAAATGATCAGAAGCGTTATTGGTATTGCTTAATCCAATACATCTAAGTTTATTATTTTCAGTGGCAGTAAACTCGAAATAACCGAAGTTAGCTACACTATTCCACGAAGCTGCACCACCATTCCACACTCCAGTTCCTGAATTACGAATGAGGCTGTTTGTATTTACAACTGATAAATTACTAATCAAATCACTCAGCTTCCACTTAACTTGTTCGATTGCCATTTTACATCCAGGCAAAACCGGCGAACCTTCAATAAAGAAATCAGCTGTTTGCTGCGGAGCTGCTTTTATAATAATGTAATTCGATAAATAAGAATATGCTGAAAGACATCCACCTAAAGTCAAACGACAAGTAATGATATCATTTAAATTTAAAAGTGAATTATTGTAAGCTGGATTAACACCACTTTGCATCACCACTCCATTTACCATCCAGGTATATGTCACATTTTTACCTGCTTGAAATGCAGAAGCCATAAAGCTTCCAGTGTTATAATTATAAACCATTGCATTGGTAACAGTTGCACCAACATCATTTAATGAAGCATTCACATATTGCGGAAGCGAAGGAATTACCGTGCTTGTATAAAACAATGCTCCGTTTTTATAGTACTTAACAATACCAGATTCGATTGCTACTTTAAAAACATCACCTGATGCATAAGTTCCGAAATTTCCACGACTAGTACCCGATTCGTATACTCCAACCGCAGCGTTGCTTTGCAAATAAACAGCATATTGAATAGTAGTATAAGATGAACTACCATAAGAAGCACTTAGTCCAACCATTCTTGCTTTATTCGTTTCGGAAGCGGTAAATTCTAGATAACCATTATTACTAACCTTATTTAAGGAGATTGCTCCTCCATCCCATCCAGTTGTTAAAAGCTTCGTTAGATTATTTCCATTCTTCTGAATTCGCGTTAAGTCATTAAAGTTAGTAAAGCGTTTCCAAACTACTTCTTCACCAGCTAAGCGACAAGAACTTTGATCAGGAACACCATAGATGTAAAAAGAAAGATTTGGGTTAGGCTCAAGAGGACGACGAAAAATTAAATTAGAAGGAAAAACTGTATTAACACAACCTGTATAGCTAATATCACATGAAACGACATCTGCATTCGTAAGCGATGGATTATTATAAACTGCATTCGTTGAACCTGTAGAAATACCATTTACTTTCCAATCGTAACCTAATACTGGAGATCCATTATAGAAAATTGCAGAGAATGAACCACTATTCAAATTCCAAACTGTAGCGTCTAAAACCGTTGCACCAATATCATTCAAGGATGCATTTACATATAATGGTAAATTAGGTTGAATCAAACTCGTATAAAAAAGAACCCTGTTCCTATAATATTTCACTTGAATTCCCTCTACTGCAATTCGAAACGTATCATTAGCAGTATAGGTTGTAAATGAAGCTCGACTTGTGCCCGATTCATAAACATGAAACGTTGAATTATTCTGAAGATAAATAGCATATTGAATTGTCGTATAAGATGAACCTCCATACCCGCTAGAAAGTCCAATCATTCTGCTTTTATTCAACTCTGCTACTCTAAACTCAAGATAACCTTCTTGCCCTACAGTATTAAAGGAAAGTGCGCCTGCATCCCATCCTGTTGTTAGGATTTTAGTTAATCCATTACTGTTATAACTCAACTTTTGTTTATCATATAAATTTGTATACGCCCAAACTACTTTTTCACCTGCATAACTACAAGCCGCCGTATCAATTATTCCTTTAATATATCCGACAGCAGAAGGATTTGCTGTTTGATTAGCATAAATAACATTGTTAGATGTAAGTGTAGAGTTATAACATCCGCTTAATTGCAAATCGCAGGTAACTACATCATTATTTAATAACGCTAGATTAGTATATACATTTGATGTTACACCAGTAGTAACACCATTTACTTTCCAATCCAAAGTATAAGTAGTAAAGACACTAGAGAGAACTGCTGTAAATGATGCATTGTTATAATTCCATACATAAGCATCGGCTACGGTTGCACCAATATCCATTAAAGAGGCATTGACATAAAGCGAACCTGGAGGGGTCATAATACTTGTATAGAATATGGTTCCATTCTTGTAATATCGAACAACATTATTATCAATCGCTACACGAAATATATCATTGGCTAGATACGTACCATATACTCCTCTATTTACACCTAACTCATAAATACCAATGGTTCCATTCGATTGAAGATAAATTGCATAATCGATGTTAGCGAATGAAGGTCCTGAGTAATTACTACTCAAACCAGCCATTCTATTTTTATTTACTTCTATGGCTTTAAACTCCATATAGCCATTGTTGTAAACAATATTATTCGAAATCGCACCAGCATCCCAACCACTCGATAATTTCTTTGTGAGTGTATTTCCAGTTATTGTTAAACGATCGTAGTTAGACAAATTCACATATCGCCAAACTACTTGCTCTCCTGCTTTCTTGCAACCATTAACATCATGTACTCCTTTGATAAAAAATGATAATGATGGATTAGGGATGATACTTTTAACCGTTACTGAATTTGAATTGATTGAATTAGTATAGCATCCTGTTAACTGCAAAGCGCAGGTAACAACATCGTTAATTGCTAATGATGGATTCGAATAAACTGCTGATGTTCCACTTTGCACAACCACATTATTTACTTTCCAATTATAAATTGGATTAGCAGGTGCATTCAAAGCAAACGCTGTGAAGGACAAAGATGTTCTATTAAAGACAACTACATTTGAAACAACACCTCCAATATCAGAAATACTTGCATTAACAAATAATGGTAGCACAGGAGCCACCGTACTGGTGTAAAACAAAATATTATTTCGATAATAACAAACCTGATTGTTTTCTATTGCGATTCGAAGCGTATCATTAACAGCATAACTTCCGAAAGTACCACGATTTACTCCTGATTCATATACTTGTAATGATCCACCTACAGCTAAATAAATTGCATATTGAATATTTGTATATGAGTTACCAGTAAAACTTGCGCTTAGTCCGCACATCAGAGGCTTATTCGTTTGCGCTGCAATAAATTGCATTGCACCATTATTTCCAACCGACTGATAAGAAAATCCTGCCGCGTCCCATGCATTAGTTAACAACTTAGTTAGCGAGTTACCTGTAATCTGTAACTTCGACATATTATCTAACGTGGTGTAACGCCAAACAACATTTTCAGCAACTAGTTTACAAGCACCCGTATCAATTGCAGGACGAATATAAAAAGCGAGAGAAGGACTTGGAGCAATTGTTAATGAAGTAATAGTATTAGATAAAATTGTATTCGTTACACAATTGTTGAGCGACAATTGACAAGTAACAACATCATTTACATTAAGTGTTGAATTCGTATAGACGTTACTGTTAGCACCCACATTAACTCCATTTACTTTCCATTGATAAACAGGATTAGGTCCTGTGTTATTAGCGTAAGCCGAATAAGTACCGTTTGTTAAATTAAAAACAATTGGATTAACAATTGTAGCTCCCACATCGAACATGGTAACATGTACAATTAAAGGAAGTACAGGTGTTACAGTACTAGTATAAAACAGAACACCATTCTTGTAATACTTCACTATACCCGACTCAATCGAAATTCGGAAAACATCATTCGCATAGTAAGTACCAAAAGAACCTCTGTTTACATTGGATTCATAAACGGAAACTGTTCCGTTGTTTTGTAAATTAATTCCAAACTGAACATTTGCGAAAGCTAGTCCCGTGAAAGAATT
>JBKCGZ010000100.1:0-116769 GCA_046303115.1 Bacteroidota bacterium
AATATTAAATTTTTTTAAAATCCAACTACATAATAAAAAAATAATTTAATCGCAATGGCGCGTTTAATCAAACTTCCAAAATTTAAAAAAACGGGTTAAAATTTAAAACCAATCGACTCTTTATATAGTGGTCAACATGTGGTAGTAAACGAATTGATGATTGCAGGTTTTCCAACACCTGAGTTAACTTTACTTGCAAAAACAACTGAAGAAATGAAAGCTTTGATTAAGGAATACTTGATCAAACCGTTTACTTCAGAAGAAAAACAAAACAGAATTCAGAAATTAAATTTGCATTTCAACAACAAAAAAAATGTAGAGCAAATCATAGAGATAATTGATACACTTTTAGGTTAAGGAAGCCCACTTTTGGACTTCTGTTCCCAACTCCATTAATTTACCATTATCAATTTTAATTACTCTTGCTGGAAAGCGATCAATGATTGAGTAATTATGTGTCACCATTAAAACTGCACGATTACTATTTGCAACTTCAAATAGCAGCTTCATAATATCATTACTTGAATCAGGATCTAAATTACCAGTTGGCTCATCGGCAATGATTAATTCTGGATCATTTAATAATGCTCGAGCTATTGCTAATCGCTGTTGTTCACCTCCTGAAAGTCCATTAGGCAGAATACTTCTTTTAGCCAATAGTCCTACTCGCTCAAGTACAAGATCAACTCTTTCTTTAATCTCAGTTTTAGACTTCCATCCAGTTGCCTGAAGATAAAAAACAAGATTATCTTCCACTGAACGATCCGTTAACAATTGAAAATCCTGAAAAACGATTCCTATTTTTTTCCTTAGGTCGGGAATCATTTTCGACTTCAGTGTATTTAATCCGAAACCGACTACTTCTGCTGTACCGTTTACCACAGGCAACTCACCATAAAGAAGTTGCAACAAAGAACTCTTACCACTTCCTGTTTTGCCAATCATATATACAAAGTCGCCTTTATAAATGGAAAGAGAAACATTATTTAAAACAATATGACTATCGTGTGATACAACAACATCGTTAAGCGCAACAACAGGACTATTCATAACAATTAATTTAATTCTAATTTACAAACCTTTCCAAAGGGAATTTCATTCAGGAAATTCATGATATGAGTTTCCTCTTTTTCCAATCCGATTTTTGTCAGTGATTTTTCTGGTCTATCTAAACGAAAATATGCTAACAACGAAAACTTATCATCTCTTAGCTGAACATAATCAGGGATTTTAGCTTTGCCTTTAATTTTTAATAAATAATAGACTCTCATTGTTTTTTCTATCGAACAAATTTAATAAATGCTTGGTTTGAAAAAGTTCAAAGAAAATAAGTTTATCAACTTTAATACAATAAATAAAAAAAGGGACCGAAGTCCCTTAATATTTAATTTTTTATTTTTTCTTATTTCCGTTTATTCCGGTTGGACTACCTACACGTGCCATCGCACATCTGAATCCCAACCAGTCGGTTTGCTGATTCTCATCTAAGAATCTTCTTGTCCCAGGAGTTAAGTAATATGCTAAATCTTTCCATGATCCACCTTTAACAACACGAGCTTTATCATCAATCATAGTTGATTTCCCTGACATATATTTCGAGCCTAAACCATTTCCATCTTCATCCAATTCATCGTCACCATCTAGGAAGGCAATGTTATCTGCTTTTTTGTAGTTTCTTCTTGTGCTAGCTTCCTCATCAGTAACATTACGATAAGTAACTCGTCCTAAACTATCCTTTTCAGCAATTGCACCTTCTTCGTCGCGTTGCTGCGTTTGAAACACATTACCACGGAAAGAGTTGAAATCAGAAACATCTTCGTGAGATAAAGGACGATAAACATCCATTACCCATTCCGAAACGTTACCTGCCATATTATATAAACCGAAATCATTTGGCAAATAAGAATAAACAGGAGCTGTAATACTAGCATTATCATTTAACTTACCAGCAACCCCCATCATATCACCACGACCACGCTTAAAGTTCGCTAACATTTCACCTTTAAATTTATCATCGGCATCACGCACTGCATGACCTTGCCATGGATAAAGATTACGATTATTTACATTCTCATAAACTGTCTGACCAATTAAAGATAACGCTGCGTATTCCCATTCAGCTTCAGTTGGTAGGCGATAACGCGGGAGCAGAATTCCATCTTCCATCCTTACCTTACGAGTATCTATATTAGGATTTAAGTCCTGAAGTGGACTTTTTACTAAACCTTCATATTGACCAGCTAAATATGCATCTGTATTAAAGTTATCCTCATTTACCTGAGCTGGATTCACACGTAAAATACCTTCGCGAATTAAAATTTGCTCATTCACGCGATCTGTTCTCCAAGCGCAATAATCATTTGCTTGTAACCAATTAACACCTACAACTGGGTAATCCTTGTATGCAGGGTGACGGTAGTATAATTCAACATATGGCTCATTGAAAGCTAAACGATCACGCCATACTAAAGTATCTGGTAATGCCTTACGTGCAACTTCTGGGTAATCTGTTCCAAAAACACGCTCTAACCAATATACATACTCACGATAATATTCATTAGATATTTCTGTTTCATCAATGTAAAAAGAAGCAACAGTAGCACGGCGAGGAATATTATCCCAATCCTGAACAACATCTTGCTCAGTACGTCCCATTGTAAAGGTTCCACCTTCGATTAAAACTAGACCTGGACCTGTTTCTTGTTCTGTGTAAGGCACAGACTCAAATCCTCCGTTTTTCTCATCGTTATAGTTCCAACTGGTTGCACCAGACTTTTCATAGCTGTTGCAAGAGGATAAAATCATCATTCCTACAGCCGCGATTGGAAGCAAATGGCTTTTCATATTCATGTGTTTGAAGCTTTGAATTCGCAAATATGGTAAATAAACTAAAAACTAGGGCAACTTATTGCACGGAATCTTTTCTTTTTTACTTTACACTCAAACTGCAACCCAAGGCTTAACTCATGAGAACCACCAGTTGAATTACTTAAAGATGAAACAGTTACGTCATAACTATAACCAAATTTGAACATTCCTTTTTGGAGTCCGATTAAAGCAATAAAAGAGTCGCTAGAAATAAATTTATCCTTACCAAAGTTACCTCGGTACCATAAACCGCCCACAATTGGAGAATGTAAAATGTACATACCGACATTTAACTGATTAAATGATCCTTGTTGCTGATATAATAAATTAGGAGAGATAAATGTTCCTTCATCCTTATTTACGTTTCCTCTGTATCCTCTTCCAGCACCCTCGCCTACTGGCAATAAAGCCCCAACGTGAGCTGTCACTTTCATTGGTAATTTACTAGAACCTTTTACGATGAAAGCTTCATCAGGCTGAGTCATATGATGAACAGCCAATCCTCCATAGACCTTGCTTGAATAAATAATCATTCCGCTTGAGAAGTCCATGAATGAACGAGATTCTTTTGGCCTAACCTCTTGAGTTTCATAAACAAACCCATAACGAGGGTCGATCATATCCCCGAAAGTCAACTTATCCCAATCAAGTTTCTTTTGAACATAAGTTCCTTGAAGACCAAAGCGCATTGAAAGCTTTCTGTTAAGATTCAATTGGTAAGCGTAAACTCCGCTAATATTTGTTGTTGCGATAGTTCCTTCTCCGGCTTTATCATTCATCACCATCAATCCTACTCCACCGTTCAACATATCGAAATGCTGATCGTAAGATGCAGAAGTTGTGATATACGTTTTCTTAAGAGCAGGCCATTGATTTCTGTAGTTAATGGCTACACGCGGACAACGTGCTGAACCTGCAAATGCAGGGTTTAAATACATTGGGTTCGCATAAAACTGCGTAAACTGGGGGTCTTGGGCAGTTGCTGTAAGGCCAGCAAATAATAACAATCCCAATAATAATCGCTTTATCATAATGATTTACTTTTGACTTCGGGGAACTTATACGGCAAGATTAAATTTTGTTACAAAAATCTGAAATTTAATTGCAATAAATTCAAAATTGACTCCGTTAAAACTCCCTAATTATACTTCAAAGATGCAAATTAGTTATACATCTTCCCCACAAATTTAATTTTTCTTCTTTGAATTCACTTATTTTACAAAAAAAAATTAAAAAAGAATCTAAAGACTATCGATTGATTAAGATGCAAAAAGTAAAAACTGCCCAATTTTTATTGATTACCATACTTTCCTGCTATACCTTTTTAGCTACTGGACAAACAATAACGATTCGCCCAAATTGGATAACGATTAACGAAGGGGCTTTGAAAACACCTTCGATGAATTGCACGAATTGCAGTTATTCTAAGGATGAAGTTCATTATCCTTACCTGCAAAAAGTAGTTGAAGGTGATTGTCAATTTACAATTGCCAGTGAGTTTTATACTAAATGTAGTGACACAGAAAGTTCACTTATCGATTTATGGAACCTTGACTTAAAAACAAATATTAATAGCCAACCCGCAATAGCAAACGGAAAAGCTTATACCATTTTTACAATAATCCCCTTCAGAAAAAACAATAATGGAGAATATGAGAAATTGGATTCATTATCGCTAAAGATTCAAAAACTAAATAGCTACCAAAGCAAAAAAGCGAGTTCAACAGTTTCAAGTTCTATACTATCAAGTGGTGAATGGATAAAAATTTCTATTGCTGAGAATGGAATCTACAAAGTCGATTTTAGCTTCTTACAAAAAAGTGGGTTAATCACTAACGAAGTTAATCCAAATGAAATAAAATTATTTGGCAATGGAGGTGGAATGTTGCCGTTATCAAATAACGATTTTCGATACGATGATTTACAAGAAAATGCTATTCAAATTTTTGATAACGACAGCAATGGACTTTTTAATAATGGCGATTACTTTTTGTTTTACGGAACTGAACAGAATACTTGGAAATGGAATAGTGCCGATAAAAAATTCACACATAAGAAAAATCTCTTTAGTGATTCCACTTACTATTTCATAACAATAAACAACAATGGAATCGGAAAACGTATTCAGGATAACCCATCTTTAACTGGCACCCCTTCAACAAGGACAGTAAATCAATTTATTGATTGTGCATTTCACGAAAAAGACGAATTCAATTTTATTAAATCGGGCAGAAACTGGTACGGCGATGCGTTTGATGTTGATATTAATCAAACTTTCGATTTTAATTTCCCAAATCTTCTGCCAGGCACTGTAAAACTAACCTCTGCAGTCATTTCAAGAACATCTACAAACACCTTTACTACAAGTAAATTTTCAATAAATTATAATGGCTCAACAATTTTAAATCAATCGATATCAAATGTTGGGACCAACTACACTGACGACTTTGCAAGAGGCAGTACATTATCCACTACTTTTGTAGCCAACAATGATAATATCAGTTTAAATTATATTTATACACCTTACAACTCATCCTCTACTGGCTGGATTGATTATATTGAACTAAACGCGATTAGACGTCTCATCAATTTTAATAGTAATATGCTTTTCAGAGATGTCGACACGCTCAGTCAAAACGCAATCACACAATATACAATCAATAATATCACAGGTGAAAAAATTTGGGACATTACCGATGTAACCAACGTTTCAAATCAGCAATACGATTTGAATAATTCAACAGCTACTTTTCATTCGAATTCTCAATTAAACAGCGTAAAAAGTTATTTCATTTTCAACGATAATTATAAAACACCGTCATTGGTAGGTAAAGTTAAAAATCAAAATCTACATGGTTTGCCTCAAAGCGATTTTTTAATTATAACCAATGCTGAATTTCTTTCAGAAGCTGAACGATTAGCAAATTTTAGAAGAACGAATGATGGAATGAAAGTAGCTGTTGCGACAACTGAAGAAATATTTAATGAATTTAGTTCAGGCTCACAGGATGTAGCAGCAATACGCGACTTTGTAAAGATGTTTTATGATCGCTCTGTTACCTTGGGAACTCCGCCAAAGTATGTGCTATTATTTGGAGATGGATCGTATGATCCTAAAAACAGAATCGGTGGTAACACTAATTATTTAACCACTTTCCAATCAGAAAATTCCATTTCATTAATTGGTTCTTATACGTCGGATGATTTTTTTGGAATGCTGGATGTAAATGAAGGAACTTTAACAGGTGCGGAGTTAATTGATGTTGGAATTGGTCGTATACCTGTAAGGGATATCACAGACGCACGATTGATGGTAGATAAAATTATTACTTACGAAACACCTGGCAACACAAGCTCAGTCGCATCGTGCGCATCTAATTCATCATCTCGTTTTGGCGATTGGCGAAATGTACTTTGCTTTGTTGCAGATGATCAAGATAGAAATTTACACTTCCGCCAAAGTGAGAGAATTGCCTCTACTGTATCAGCCAATAATCAGGTTTATAATATTGATAAAATTGTTAGTGACGCCTACGAACAACAGTCAACACCTGGAGGGCAACGATACCCTGAAGTTAATGAAGCTATTAATAAACGAATCGAAAAGGGAGCTTTCTTAATTAACTATACAGGACATGGTGGTGAGCTTGGATGGTCGGCAGAGGCAATATTAAATATTGATATGATTAATAGCTGGTCAAATCTTAACTCAATGCCGGCATTCATTACAGCAACGTGTGAGTTCAGCAGATTTGATGACCCTAAAAGAACAGCTGCGGGTGAGCTTGTTTTGTTAAACAATAAAGGAGGAGGAATTTGTTTATTTACAACAGTACGTTTAGCCTTCGCACTAGATAATGAAGTGATTAATGGAGATCTTTTGAAGTATATGTTTACTCCAATAAATGGTGAAATGCCTCGTATTGGAGATATTCAACGATTGGCTAAAATTGAAAACCCTGGAAATAGAAATGTAACATTGTTAGGAGACCCTTCCATAAGATTAGCCTACCCTACTTTAAAAGTTATTACTGAAGAAATAAAACAGGATGGCGTCGTTTCCGACACATTAAAAGCGTTAAGCAAAGTAACTATCAAAGGTAAAGTAACTGACAAGAATAATGTGCTGCAAGCGAATTATAACGGAACAGTATATACTACAATTTTTGATAAAGAGAAAAAAATATACAACCTGGTGAATGACGTAAGTGGTAACGATGTCAGCCTACCTGATAGCTTCCTGCTTAGAAAAAATATAATTTACAGAGGTAAATCGTCGGTTACAAACGGAGAATTTACGTGCAGCTTTATTGTACCAAAAGATATCAACTATCAATTTGGTATTGGTCGCTTGAGCTATTATGTTCATGATGAAACATCGGATGGAAATGGTTACGATGAAGGGGTTGTTATTGGGGGTATATCTGCTAATGGATTAAATGATCAGGATGGTCCATCGATTAATCTTTATTTGAATGATGAGAACTTTACAGCAGGTGGTTTAACAAGTGAAAATCCTATTATTTATGCGCGTCTTGCTGATTCCAGTGGAATTAATACAGTAGGAAATGGAATTGGCCATGATATTACCGCATTAATAGACAATAATCAGCAATCTGTTCTCGTTCTGAATGATTACTATGAATCGGAATTAAACAGTTATCAAAAAGGAATCGTGAAATACAAATTGTCTGAATTATCTGAAGGTCCGCATACATTGACCTTAAAAGCATGGGATATAAATGGAAATTCATCGACGAGCAATACCGACTTTGTTGTATCTAATTCATCGACTTTAGCATTGGACCATGTTTTAAATTATCCGAACCCATTTAGCACCAATACAGCCTTTTATTTTGAGCATAATAAACCTTGCACTGGCATGACCATACAAGTTCAAATATTTACTGTTTCAGGTAAATTAATCAGAACTTTGTCGGACTATCAGATTTGCGATGGATATAGAAATAACCCATTGACCTGGGACGGGAAAGATGATTTCGGAGACAAAATAGGCCAAGGAGCTTATATTTATCGCTTGAAAATCAGGACAGCTGACGGTGAGACTGCGGAGAAGATTGAGAAGCTCGTTATCCTTCGATAAAAAGAAAAAATTAGAATTAATACGCTAAATACTTATATTTGCCAACTTATAAAAGAGAAGATTCGTCTATTATGAAATTGAATTATAAAGTACAACTCGTTTTTGCCATCTTTCTTGGAACAAGTCAGATTGCTTTGTCACAGACCAGCAGCCAATCAAATTTATTAGGCCAGATAAACACCATCACTACTGCTGTACCTTTTTTAGGAATTTCGCCTGAAGCAAGAGCAGGCGGAATGGGAGATATTGGAGTTTCAACGTCAGCAGATGTAAATTCTATTCATTGGAATCCTGCAAAACTTGCTTTTAACGAAAAGAAATCTGGTTTTGCTGTTTCATATACTCCGTGGTTAAAAGCATTAGTAAATGATATGTTCATTGCCTACGTATCGGGGTATTCTAAATTAAAAGGCAAGCAAGCAATTGGAGGATCTTTGAGATATTTCTCATTAGGAAATATCACATTCACCGATAACAACGGAAATACAATTCGTGATTTCAAACCAAATGAATTTGCATTAGACATTGCCTACTCAAGAAAACTAAGCGATAACTTTAGTGGAGGTATGGCATTACGTTATATCCACTCTAATTTAACTGGAGGAACAGCTGTAGAAGGAACTGATAGCAAAGCTGGTAATTCGGTTGCCGCCGACGTTTCCGGATTTTATGAAAAAGAAGTTGAGATCGGAGGAATGGATGCATTGGTAACAGCTGGAGTTAATATCAGTAATATTGGTTCTAAAATTTCGTACACAGAAACAGGAACAAAAAACTTTATTCCTACTAATTTAAGAATTGGTCCTGGTTTAAAATTAAAGCTTAACGAGTACAATGATTTATCATTCGGTCTAGACTTTAATAAATTACTTGTTCCAACTCCTCCAATTTACACGCAAGATTCAACTAATAGTTCTAATTCAGTTATCTTGTTCGGAAAAGATCCAGACGTAGGAATTGCGGAAGGTATTTTTCAATCGTTTAGCGATGCACCAGGTGGAGCAAAAGAAGAATTAAGAGAAGTTAATATCGGTTTCGGAATGGAGTATTGGTATGACAAACAATTTGCTTTTAGAGCTGGATATTTCTTTGAAGACAAAACAAAAGGAAATAGAAAATATTTCACTTTAGGTGCTGGATTACGTTACAATGTATTTGGTCTTGATTTAGCATATTTGATTCCAACAGATCAAAGAAATCCATTAGAAAATACGTTGCATTTTACGTTAACATTCGACTTTGATGCGAATGCAGGAAATAAAGAAGAAGGAGAAACAGAATAATAAATAAGGGCGAAAGCCCTTATTTTATTTTAATACAAATGAAAATTAAAGTAGGATTCGGATTTGATGTTCATCAGTTACAAGAAGGCAGAAAACTGATTTTAGGTGGCGTAGACATTCCACACAATAAAGGTGCTCTTGGGCATTCAGACGCAGATGTAGTTATACATGCTTTATGTGATGCTTTGCTTGGTGCTGCTGGATTAAAAGATATTGGATTTTATTTTCCTGATACAGATGCTACATTTAAAAATATCGACAGCACCATTTTATTATCGCGTGTTATTGAATTGATAGAAGAAAGAAACTACATTGTTGGAAATGCTGATATAAGTTTGGTTTTAGAAAAACCGAAAATCAAACCGCACATCGATTTAATGAAAGATATCCTGGCTCCTATTTTAAAAATCTCTACCGAAGATATTTCCATTAAAGCAACAACAAATGAAAAGCTTGGATATGTTGGTCGTGAGGAAGGTGTTGCTGCGTATGCAGTAGTACTGATTCAAAAAAATGATTAACTCACTCTGCTGAAATTTGTTTTTTCAGAATCTAGACGATTTAATTTTTCTCGAATAAATAGGTGTCGTGGATTTTCTAATTTATTGTCATTATTGACGATTACCTCTGCAACAGCTTTTGCTTCTTCCATGATAGCTCTGTCTTTTGCAAGATCTGCAATATGTAAGTCAACTACACCACTTTGTTGTGTACCTGCAATATCACCGGGGCCACGTAAATTTAAATCTACTTCGGCTATTTCAAATCCGTTGTTGGTATCGCACATCGTTTTTAATCGCAGTTTCCCCTCACTGCTTAATTTATTTCCTGTCATTAAAATACAATAGCTCTGATCAGCTCCACGACCTACTCTACCACGTAACTGATGTAATTGAGAAAGTCCGAATCTTTCCGCAGACTCTATTACCATAATAGAGGCGTTGGGTACATTCACTCCTACCTCAATAACAGTTGTAGCAACCATGATATTTGTTTTGCCACTCACAAATCGTTGCATCTCTGCATCTTTCTCAGCAGGCTTCATTTTGCCATGCACTATACTAACTGAATATTGCGGCAATGGAAATTCTTTGCATATAGCTTCATATCCTTCAAACAAATTAGCGTAATCTAATTTCTCCGATTCTTCAATAAGCGGGTAAACAACATATACTTGTCGGCCTTTAGCGATTTCACTTTTCATGAACCCAAGTACTGCTAAGCGCGCCGACTCGAATCGATGCGTAGTAGTAATTGGTTTTCTTCCTGGAGGTAATTCGTCAATTATAGAAGTGTCGAGGTCTCCATATAATGTCATAGCGAGTGTACGGGGTATAGGCGTTGCCGTCATAACCAGTACATGAGGCGCCACTCCATCTTTCATCCATAGTTTAGCTCGTTGTTGAACACCGAATCGATGTTGCTCATCGATTACAACTAATCCAAGATTATTAAACTGAACACGATCTTCAATCAAAGCATGCGTACCGATAAGAATTTTTAAACGCCCTTCTGATAAATCTTGTAAGAGTTCTTTTCGCTTTGCTGTTTTGGTACTTCCTGTTAACAGCTCTACTTGAATATCCATTTCCTTAAGCGCTTCACTTATGGAAATAAAATGTTGATTTGCCAGAATCTCCGTAGGCGCCATTAAGCAAGCTTGAAATCCATTATCAACGACCATCAGAATACTTAACAATGCGACCATTGTTTTTCCACTACCAACATCACCTTGCAACAAACGATTCATTTGTTTGCCGGTGCCCATATCAATTCTTATTTCTTTCAAAACACGCTTTTGTGCATCGGTCAATTCAAAAGGAAGATAGTTTTTAAAAAACGTATTAAACACATCACCAATTACAGAAATTACTTTGCCTTTATACGTTTCATTACGTTGTGCCTTTGCGCGTAACAGTCTTAACTGAACAAAAAATAATTCGTCGAATTTTAATCGTCGTGTTGCTAAGCGCAACGACATTTCATCTTTTGGAAAATGAATGTTGATATATGCATCGCGCAGTGATATCAACGAATGTTGCTGTAAAATATCCGAAGGAAAAACATCTTGTATAAATGCTGGAAGTGATGCAATTAAATTACGTTGAAGTTTTACAATTGCTTTTGTATCTAATCCAGTAGCTCTTGCTTTTTCTGTTACACTATAAACCCCAGTTAAGGAAGGACCGTTAAACAACTCTGCTTTCGACGACTCTTCTATTTCTGGATGTACAATATTTATCTTACCATTGAACAAAGAAGGCTTTCCAAAAACAATGTATTCAATATTAGGTTTTAGATAATTCTTCAACCATTTTATTCCTTGAAACCAAACTAATTCAATCGAGCCAGTATCATCAGAAAAAATTGCAGAAATACGAGTAGTACGTTTATCACCGTGAGATTGAATTCTCGATAGTTTACCTTTAATTTGAAGATAAGGCATATCAGCATTTAATTCAACTACTTTATAAAACTTCGAACGATCAATATATCTGAATGGATAATGATGCAGTAAATCTTCGAATGTAAAAATTGAAAATTCTTTTTTCAATACATCACCTCGTTGAGGACCTACTCCTTTTAAATATTCTATTGGTGTATCAAAAAATTCGCGGCGCTGCATTAAACAAAATTATAAATTTCGATGAACTACATAAAAAAATCCCGACTCATTGAGCCGGGATTTGTTTCTTGAAAATACAATAGTATATAATTATTGCACTTTTTTCACTGATACAGCGTTCAAACCTTTACGTCCTTCAATCACTTCGTAAGAAACAACATCGTTCTCGCGAACTTTGTCAATCAATCCACTGTGGTGAATAAAGATTTCTCTGTTTGTTTCGTCTTCGATAATAAAGCCATAGCCTTTTGCTTCATTGAAGAATTTTACTTTGCCTGTTTTCATTTAATAGTAATTAATAAATTGTTGAATAAACACAAATGTAACGAAAAACAATTAAAAACCTAAAAATCAAGTCAACTTATTGTAATTTATTGGGCCTTAATTCTATCGTAATTTAGTTATCATTCCCTACATTCGCTTAAATTATGAATACAACAGAAAATTTCAGTGGCCATATTATAGACCTTTATAATCGCAGGATTTTTAAAGGGACAATTGTAGTAAGCAACGGAACCATCCAGGAAATCAGAGAAGAAGATACAGAATCAGAAAAATATTTTTTACCCGGATTTATTGATGCTCACATCCATATTGAATCATCGATGCTAGTGCCTTATGAATTTGCTCGCGTAGCATTGAAGCATGGCACTGTGGCAACAATCAGCGATCCGCATGAAATCGCTAATGTTTTAGGAATTAGTGGTGTTCAGTACATGATAGACAATGCGAGAAATGCCAAATTGAAATTTCATTTTGGTGCTCCCTCTTGCGTACCTGCAACCAACTTTGAAACGGCAGGAGCAGTTATTGATTCACATGGTGTTGAACAATTACTTCAAATGGATGATATTTTTTATTTATCAGAAATGATGAACTATCCAGGGGTGTTATTTGATAATGAAGAGGTGATGCAAAAAATAGCATTGGCAAAAAAATATAACAAGCCAATTGATGGTCACGCACCAGGTTTAAGAGGAGAGCAAGCACGCAAATATATTTCTGCCGGAATCACAACAGATCATGAATGTTTTACTTATGAGGAGGCCTTAGAAAAAATTGAACTCGGAATGAAAATATTAATTCGTGAAGGATCTGCTGCAAGAAACTATGATGCATTACATCGATTGATTGGAGAACATCCTGATAAATTAATGTTTTGTTGTGACGATAAACATCCAGATGAATTATTACTTTTTCACATTGATGAGCATGTTCGTAAATCCGTAGCGTTAGGATACAATCTTTTTGATGTTCTTTCAATAGCTTGCCTGAATCCAGTGAAACATTATAATATGAATGTTGGAACATTACGCGCAGGTGATAAAGCTGATTTTATTTCTATCAATAATTTACAAGAATTTAAAGTGCTAAAAACAATTATTGATGGGGAAGAAGTATTTGATGGAAACAAGGTAAATCTTGATCAAATTAAACACACAACACCAAATCAATTCATCAAAAACAAAATCGCGTCAGATGCTTTTAAAATCAAAGCGGAAGGAGTATTTATTAATGTCATAAATGCTTTAGACGGCCAATTAATCACAAAAGCAACCAACGAAAAAGCAACCATTATAAATGGCTATTTAGAAAGCAATATTGAAAATGATGTTTTAAAAATAGCTGTTGTTAATCGTTATTCCAATGCGCCGGTTTCATGTGCGTTTATCAAATATTTCGGTCTAAAAGAAGGAGCAATTGCATCGAGTGTCGCACACGATTCTCACAACATTATCGTTATAGGAGTTGATGATGAATCAATTTGCAGAGCGACTAATTTGATTATTGAATGCGGTGGTGGACTAAGCTTAGTAAGTCGAGATTCAGAGATGGTAATTGGGTTACCAGTAGCAGGATTAATGAGTGATGCTGATGCCACTACCATTGGAAAACAATATTCAGAAATTGATGCGGCTGCAAAAAAACTAGGAAGCACCTTAAAAGCTCCTTACATGCTTTTATCGTTTATGGCCTTGTTAGTAATTCCTGAATTGAAACTAAGTGATAAAGGACTTTTTGACGGCGGAAGTTTTAAATTTACTCCACTTCAAATCAATTAATGAGCAATGAAAAAAAAATCGATACTCCTACTTTTTGTGGTATTCCTTCTTTCCCTCTCGAGTTGCAAATTATTTAAGAAGAATTGTCACTGCCCGAGTTTTGGAAAAGTACCGCCTGCGGAGCAGAAAAAAACCTATTGAGTAAAATCATATTGATGTAACCTGCTGAAATAAAGCTATATCAAAAAAAGTTGTTGGCTTTACTTGTTTCATTGTTATTGTAAATAGTATCTTAGCAATCTCGTAGAATGATTCTAAATAAGGAAATGGCCACCACATCAAAAAAACTATCTCAGCTTAGGAAAGGAGATAAATGCATTGTAGATTCCTACAAGGATGACAGCATGCAACAAAAGATGCTGGATATGGGCTGTTTACCGGGCGAAATCATTACAATCGATCGTTTTGCACCATTAGGATGTCCGATTGCTATTAGTGTTGCAGGAACTATGTTATGCATCCGCAAAGATGAAGCTGATAATATTTTTGTGAAACTAGTTGATTAATTTTTTTGGGGATTAGGGTGTGCAGAAGTCAAATAAAAAAATCAAAGTTGCTTTAATCGGCAATCCGAATGTCGGAAAAAGTTCACTCTTCAATTTACTTACAGGACTTCATCAAAAGATTGCCAATTTCCCGGGAGTAACAGTAGAAAAGAAAACAGGCTCTGCTACTATTTTTAATTCAACAACTGGAGAGGCTAATAATTTAGAAATTGTCGATTTACCAGGAACCTATAGTTTGTATCCTACTTCCCCCGATGAAAGAATTCCCTTTGAAGTTTTATGTGATCCAAATAATGAAGATCATCCTGATGCAGTTATCATTTTAGCTGATGGCACTAATTTAAAACGAAGTTTATTTCTTGCATCCCAAGTAATCGATTTAAAGATTCCGACGGTGCTTGCTTTAAACATGATGGATTTAGTACAATCGCAAGGAATAAAAATAAAACCAGACGAGTTAGAGAGAAGATTAGGCATTCGCGTTTGTCCGATAATAGCACGCAAAGGTGTTGGTATTGAAGAATTGAAACAAGCATTGATAAACGACATTCCTGTTCCAACGGTGGACGTTTATGATACCACTTTTATTAAGCCATCCATCTTAAGTGGAATACGTAAAGAACTAAACTTAAAAAGCAATTATGCTGCTTTGCAGATTGCGAACCATATTAACTCACTTGATCACTTTAATTTAACTAAAGAGCAAATAAAAAAACTGCAAAATCATTTTGAAGGGGTAGATTATGATGCGAATAAAATTCAGTCTTTTGAATCTTTAGAACGATATAAATCTATTCAACAAATTATTGATAGCTGCTTTAGCGTTTCAGACGAAAAAAAAGTATCATTCAGCACTCGTTTAGATAGATTATTAGTACATCGAATCTGGGGTTATGTAATATTCCTTTGCATTTTATTTATCATTTTCCAATCGATATTTTCAATTGCAGAATTCCCGATGAACTTTATTGATGAGACATTTACAGGCTTCATTGATTTAGTAAGTAATTTACTTCCTAAAGGAGTATTAAACGATTTGATAGTAAATGGTGTACTAGCGGGTATTGGAGGTATTATCATTTTTGTCCCTCAAATTGCGATGCTGTTTATGTTTATTGCCATTCTTGAAGACACCGGGTATATGGCACGCGTTAGTTTTTTAATGGATAAGCTGATGCGCAATTTTGGATTAAACGGAAGATCTGTTATTCCTTTAATGAGTGGTGTTGCGTGTGCAGTTCCTGCGATTATGTCGACACGAACAATTAGTTCATGGAAGGAACGAATGGTGACTATATTGGTTACTCCGTTGATGAGTTGCTCAGCTCGATTACCTGTTTATACATTACTTATTTCTTTAATTATTCCATCGACATACGTTGGTGTATTTAACATGCAGGGATTAGTATTAATGTCGCTATACCTAATCGGCTTCATTGCTGCTTTAGTAGCATCAGTTGTAATTAGCGGTTTAATAAAATCAAAACAAAAAAGCTATTTCATTATGGAAATACCTGTTTATCGTATGCCTCGATGGACAAACATTGGTTATTCTATTCTTGAAAAAGTAAAAATATTTTTAATTGATGCTGGAAAAATCATCATTGCAATTAGTATAGTCTTATGGTTTTTATCATCACGCGGACCTGGCGATAAGTTTGAAAAAGTAAATCAGGAAATCGAACAGATGACTGATAATACAGAGAATTCTGAGAAGAAGCTTGCGTTAGAATCACAGCGATTAGAATATTCGTACGCAGGACAATTAGGTCATTTACTCGAGCCTGTAATTAAGCCTTTAGGTTTCGATTGGAAGATCGGAATTGCACTCGTAACATCGTTTGCAGCAAGAGAAGTTTTTGTTGGGACTATGACAACAATTTATAGTGTTGGCAACGACGAAAACTTAACGGTGAAAGAAAAGATGCGAATGGAAAAAGATGTAGTAACAGGACAACCTCGTTACTCCGTAGCCGTTGGATGGTCGTTGATGTTGTTTTATGCATTTGCTATGCAATGTATGAGTACACTTGCGGTTGTTAAACGTGAGACAGGAAGTTGGAAATGGCCGGTTATTCAGTTTGTGTATTTATCTGCTTTAGCTTATTTTACCTCATTAATTGTCTATCAAATTTTAAAATAATGGTTACCGAAGATCAACTTCGAATAGCTTTATTAAAATATGTTCCTGAAAATGCAGTTGCCACTTGCGTTGAATGGATAAGGAGATACCGAATCAGTGTTCGCATTAAGCATACGCGAGCGACAAAAAATGGTGATTATCGTCCGCCTTACAATGGAGCAAATCATACCATCACCATCAATCACGATTTAAACCCTTATGCTTTCTTAATCACTTTTACACACGAAGTAGCGCACCTCATTTGCTTTCTTAAACATAGTAATCGTGTAATGCCACATGGACAGGAATGGAAAGAAGAATTCAGGCAATTGCTCATTCCTTTTTTACGAGATGAAATTTTTCCGCACACAGTAAGAGAAGCGTTAATTGGATACATTAAAAATCCTGCGGCATCGAGTTGTAGTGATGTTACCTTAATGAAATCGTTAAAAGCATTTGATAATAGAAGTGATGGATGGATTCATGTTGAAGACATACCACTAAATTCAAAGTTTGAAATTAAAAACGGACAGCAATTTATTAGAGGAGAATTACGAAGAAAAAATTATAACTGCACTGACGCTAAAACGGGATTGTTATATTTTGTCCCGCCTCATATGGATGCTAAAATTATTGACTAGCTAAATGGCAACTCCGGCATTCCTTTATACTTATCATAAAGTAAATGCACGATACCATCCGACAAACCTACTTGCGGAACAAACACCTGATCAATTTCTGCAGTTTTAAGAGCAGTAAGTAAAACTTTGGTTGCAGGGATAATTACATCGGCTCTATCTGGATTTAATCCAAGCTTAAGTATTCTTTCTTCGAGCGAATATTCTTTTAAAAAATCATAAATCTCTTTAATTCGCTCTGTTGCTAATGGCTTATGCTCTTTGCGATCAGCCATTTTAAAAAGCTTATTGATATTACCACCAGAACCAATGGCTGTTAATGGATGATAGGCAGAAGTATTGTTACGAATCCAATCTTTAAAAATACTCCAGGTCTCCTTTTTAACCTGATCATGTAATAATCGAATAGTACCAATATTAAATGACTGTGCAGCAATAATTTTATTTTTTGAAAAAAGGGTTAACTCCGTACTACCCCCTCCAACATCAATGTATAAATACGACTGATCATATTCAAGATGTTCAGCAATATGATTGGAATAAATAATATGTGCTTCTGTTTTGCCGTCAATCACATCGATACTAACATCGCTGTATTTACGAACAAAATCAACTATGTCCTGACTATTACTGGCATCACGCATAGCAGATGTAGCACAGGCACGATAATCAATAGCTCCAAAAACATCAATAAGAATTTTGAATGCTCTCATCGATTTAGCTAAAAGCATTTTCTTTTCTTCTGATATTCTACCATAACGAAAAACATCTTCGCCTAAGCGAATAGGCATACGCACTAACTCTGCTTTTTTAAAAACAGGTTCATCACCTTCTTCAAACACATTACACAACAATAATCGAACGGCATTCGAACCAATATCGATAGCAGCAAATTTTAACATTGTACCAAGGTAAATAAAAGCTTTTAAAAATTAAATCTAAGCGTTATTTTTTTCGATGTATTTGTAAATTTCATCCTGTGATTTAAATTTACTTTTAACTTTTGAAAAATGATACGGGTTGTTTTGAAAGACATTGATACTTCTTGCTTTCGTATTATCATTCCACTGGATTTCGAGCATATCAATCAATTGTTTTTTTAGCGACTCATCGTACACAGGCACTCCTACTTCGCTACGATGATCTAGATTACGAGTCATCCAATCGGCTGAAGACAAATAAACCTTAGGAGCACCATTATTTGAGAATACAAAAACCCTTGCATGCTCAAGGTATTTATCTACGATGCTGATGGCTTCAATATTTTCACTTAACGAGTTGATACCAGGAACAAGAGAACAAATACTTCTTATAATCAATCTTATTTTAACGCCAGCCGCAGAAGCCTCGTAAAGCTTCTTTATCATTTCCGGATCTGTTAAGCTATTCATCTTTAAAAACAACCAAGCATCATGTCCTTGTCTTGCATTTTCAATTTCCGCATTGATTAATTGTAAGTATTTTTTTCGAGTAGAAAATGGAGAAACAACTAAGTGTTTATAAGTTCCTATTTTTAAGTTGTCATTATAAAAATTAAATACCTTTTGAACCTCTTCTGTGATTCTTTTATCAGCAGTTAACAAGCTATAATCAGCGTATAGCTTAGCTGTATCTTCATTAAAATTACCAGTTCCGATATGAGCGTAATTTAAAAGTTTGTTTTGTTCTTGTCGGGAAATTAAAAACAACTTACTGTGTAACTTTATTCCAGGTACTCCATAAATCACTTTAACCCCTTCATCATTTAATTTATTTGCCCATCGAATATTAGCTTCCTCATCAAAGCGCGCTTGTAATTCAACAATAGCCGTTACTTTTTTTCCGTTTTTGATAGCATTAATCAGTGAATTAATTATTCGTGAATTATTAGCCAATCTGTATAGCGTAATACTTATCGAAACTACTTTAGGATCGATAGATGCTTCGCGAAGCAAATTAATTACATGCGTATACGATTGATAAGGAAATGAAAGTAAAACATCCTGCTTTGCAATTATTTTAAACATACTTGTTCTTGCAGGAATTTCTTTATGAGGAAGCACTGGCAAGTTTTTTTGTTTAAGCTCTAATCTGTTTAGAGAAGGAAAGCGAATAAAATCAACGAAATTGTGATAACGCCCACCAGCAATTGGCTGGTCTTCTTTATTTAATTGAATCTTTTTTAGCAAAAACTTCAAAGCCTCTGCAGGCATTGCTTCATCGTATACTAAGCGTGTTGGTTGTCCTTTACGACGGTTCTTAATACTCTCTGAAACTTTTTTTACGATACTCTTTGTAACATCTTGTTCTAAGTCGAGTTCAGCATCACGCGTTATCTTAATTGTGAATGCTCGTATCGCATCATAATCAAAATTAAAAAACAAATCATCTAAGCAATATCTGATTACATCATCGAGCAAAATAATGTATTTACTTTCCTTCGGGATAACTACAAATCGTGAAATAACATCAGAAGGAATTTCTAATAATGCAAACTTTGTTTTTGATCCTGCTTTCTGCATCATAATTAAAAAATAGATGCTCCTGTCTTTCATTGCAGGAAACTCATTTAAATTATCGAGTAAGATTGGAACGAGCGCAGGTTGCACATGCTCATAAAAATAATCACGCACAAAAGCGCCTTGATCTTTGGTTAGCTGATTTTCGTTTAATAAAAAGATTCCTTTTCTTTCCAGCTCACTTAGGATTCTTTGAAAGCTATCGTCGAATTCTTCTTGTTGCCTTACAATAATATTTTGAATACTATCCAGCAACTGAATCGGATTTTCTCCCAACAACTCTTCGCCTTTTTTTCCGAGGCGAACCATGCGTTTAATAGAAGCAACACGTACACGAAAAAACTCATCGCGATTACTCGAAACAATACCCAAAAACTTGAGTCGCTCCATTAATGGAACACTCGGGTCATTTGCTTCTTGTAAAACTCTATCGTTAAAAGAAAGCCAACTTATATCGCGGTTAACGATAAGCAATTCATCTTGCTTCATAAAAAATTATTTGGCTGATTTACGAACCGACTTTTTTCGTTTGATTGTTTTAGCGATTGTTTTCTTTTTTGCAGCAGGTGTTTTCACTTCCGATTTTTTCTCTTTTTTAACCGGAGCTTTTGTTTTTTCCGCCTTGCTTATCTCTTTGACAAACTTTTTAGAAATTTCTTTGGCAGTTGACTTAATGACCTTAGCCATTCCCTGTGCCGCAACGGGATGTTGTTTCTTTAAAAAATAAGCAATTGTAATAGATAGTTGTTGCTCAATTTCTTTTCGTTGTTTCTTTTGCATTTGCGTTAGAATATGATTCAATGCAAATATTTTAAAAGAAAACTTGATTTCTTCAACGATTATCAAATCATAACGTTAACATAAATTTCTCTTACAGATTTTATAACGTTAATTTAATATCATAAAGATTAATCAATGGCTTTATGACAACAAAAAGTATTTGTTAACTTTCCTGAATGTAAATTAATCTGATTCCAATTCAAATTTTCAAATTCGATAACTGCTACTGCTGAAGTTGGCAGATGACGAAATTCCTGGTTGGTGAGTTTACTAATGATAGAAGTAAAAGCAGGATTATGTCCGAATAAAAAAACAGTGTTGGCGTTATCAGGCAACTCATTGATCACATACATTAAAACATTATCGGATGCCTCATAGATAGCGTCTTTTATTTGAACTTTTTCCAGATCAAAAGCAAAATGATGAGCAACAATTACACAAGTTGAAAATGCTCTGATAGCAGGACTAGTTACAAAAGCATCTGGAAAAATATTATTTTGTTTTAGCCACAATGCTGTTTGAGCTACATTATGATATCCGCGAGCTGCGAGATGACGTTCGATATCATTCGCAACATAATCATCATACAATGATTTACCATGACGAATTAAAACCAAACGCTTGCGCATTTATTTTTCTTTTAAGAGCAAAAGATACGTTGGCAAGTGGTCAGAATAACCACCTTGATAGATATTAAAATCAAAGGTGCGTAATGGATAACCTTTATATCTTCCTGTTTTTTGAATCATAAATTCCTTGCTAAAGATATTCGCCTTCTGAAAGAAAAATCCTTTCTGGTCTTTAAGCATAAATGCATTGGAAATAATAATTTGATCAAAAAGATTCCAAGCATCGCCATATGCTAAAGTTCCAATTCCTTCTTTGTAGTAAGATACCCAAGGATTATACAAGCCGTTCTCTTTTATTTTATCAACGTTACCCGTTGCACCTAATGTTTTTGTTACACTCGGACTAACAGGATCATCGTTTAGGTCTCCCATTAAAACGATTTTCGCATTGGGGTCAACGGCATTGATTGAATCTATTTTATGTTTTGCAACTGATGCTGCTAAAACACGGTTTGGTGCCGAAGCTTCTTCTCCTCCACGGCGGGATGGCCAGTGATTAATAAAAAAATGCATTGGTTCTCCATCATACATTCCGTACACATACAAAACATCGCGAGTGTAATAAGGATTGCCATCATCGCCTTTCATTGGAACAAAGAGCGGTTCAGAAGATATTACCTTAAAATACTTAGGATTATAAATCATTCCTACATCAATACCTCTTTTATCAGGAGAATCAAAGTGAACAATTTTATATCCTCGAGGTTTTAATTTAGGTTGGTTAATTAGATCTTGTAAAACGGTGATATTTTCAATTTCAGCTACGCCAAGCACAGAAAATCCATCAGGCGTAACTTCGGTTCCTATCTGCGACAAAACCGACTCTAATTTTGTTAGTTTATCTAAATATACTGTAGCCGTATAAAGATTTGCCCCTGTAGGAGTAAAATCTTCATCATTAACTTCGGGCTGATTGATGGTATCAAATAAATTTTCCAGGTTATAAAATGCAACTATTCCTGCTTTATACTGTTTTTCCTGTGCATTTGCTGATTGCAATCCAAGGGCAAGGATTGTAATAATCAGACACTTAACTATTTTTTGCATTTTATTTTATGATTTTCGGATACAAACCTATAAAAAGCATAGGATTTATCTGCGATAATCCTTCACAATTTGACATTATACCTATTCATGTCAATTTTCTTTGTAGCTACAGATTATATTTTACCTTTGTCATCCCTTAAAACTAATCATGAAAATAAAGTATTTAATTCGATTCGCATTGATCTGCTTCATGCTGACGCCTATGATGTTGATGGCACAAAACGCCACACTCAAAGGAAGTGTGAAAGATGCAGAAACACAGGATGCTTCTGCTAGTGCAGCTATCAATCTGAACAATCCAGGCTTCAGAGCTAATGTTTTGTCAAACCCTGATGGGACATTTGAATTTAAAGATGTTCCGTATGGAAAATACACGCTAACAATTGACCTGGATGGATTCAATCAGACAATTTTAAGTGTAGAGGTTAATCAACCAGTAGTTGAAGTATCTGTTGTAAACATGGTGCACATTGATTTAGGTGACGATAATATCCCAACTGTTTCACTAGGCGACGATCAGGTTAAAGAAACTACTAATGCCAATGTTAGTGGAGTTTTAACTTCTACAAGAGATCCATTTGAGTCTGCGAGTATGTTTACTTTCAGCGCAGCACGCTTTCGTCCGCGTGGTTATAACTATGAAGACCAAACTTTCATGAACGGATTATTAATGGAAGATCTTGTGAATAGTCGGGGTTTATATAGCGCATGGAGCGGGTTAAACGATGTGGTTAGAAGTCGTGAGAGCACTTACGGACTTAACCCATCTACCTATGGATATGGTGGATTAAATGGATCAAATAATATTGATGCTAAAGCGAGCAGACAGCGTAAACAATTACAAGTTTCCTATGCTCTATCAAACAGAACATATGATAACCGTTTAATGGCAACTTATGGAACCGGACTAATGAAAGGAGGTTGGTCATTTGCAGCATCTATCAGTAGAAGATGGGCTGATGAAGGTTATGTTCAAGGAACATTCTACAATGGGATTTCTTGGTTCGCCAGTATCGAGAAAAGATTTGGAACGAACCATAGCATCAGTTTAACCCAATTTGGTGCAAATACTGTCAATGCAAGAGCTACTGCTGCTATCCAAGAAGTTTATGATTTAGCGGGTAGTAATTATTACAATCCTAGTTGGGGATTCCAAAACGGAGAAAAAAGAAGTGCAAATATTGGACGTCAGGCAAGTCCTTTAACAATTTTGGCTCACGAATGGAAAATTGACAGTAAATCAGATTTAAAAACATCAGTAGGCTATCAATTTGGTTCTTACAGTGTAACTGGACTTGATTGGTTCAATGCTCCTGACCCTCGTCCGGATTTTTATCGTCGTCTACCAAGCTACATCGACGATCCTACCATGGCTGCACAAGCCGCTTATTTATGGCAGACAGATGAATCATATCGCCAAATTGACTGGGAGAATTTATATGCTGTAAATATGAATAACTACGAAACGATTGATAGTGCCAATGGAATTGCAGGCAATTCAGTTTATGGTAAGAGAAGCCGCTATATTGTCAGTGAAAGAGTTCAAGATACAAAGCGCTACTCCCTATCATCCACTTACAATAGTACTATCAACGACAATTTAATTGTTACTGCAGGATTAAACATTCAGCATCAAGAAACAGAATATTACCGTCGTGTAAATGATTTATTAGGAGGTGACTTTTATGTTGACTTAAACCAATTTGCTGAATTAGCTTATCCTGACAGTTTCCAGGTATTACAAAACAATCTTGATGTACCTAACAGAATTCTTCAGGTGGGTGACAAATACGGATACAATTACAAAGCAACTGTTAATAGAAAAGGATTCTGGATTCAGCCACAATTTAAGTTTAACCGTGTAGATGGATTTGTTGGAATTCAGGTGATGAATACATCTTATTTCCGTACAGGATATTATCGTAGTGGTGTTTTTCAGGATAATTCATTGGGAGAGTCTACTCAAGAAACATTTAACAACTACGGAATCAAGGCTGGAGCAACTTACAAAATCAACGGTAGAAATTATATTTTCTTAAATGCTTCTAATGAAACAAGAGCACCATTATTTGAAGATGTATTTATTTCTCCACGTACTCGCGACTTAACTAATCCGAATGCTACAAATGAGAAAATTATGTCTATTGAAGCAGGTTATTTGTTGAGAGCTCCAAAAACAAAAATAAGAGCTACTGCCTATTACACACAGATGAATGATGGAATTAACAACCTTACATTCTTCCATGAAGATTACAGAACATTGGTGAACTACTCATTGAGTAATATGGATAGAAGACATGTTGGAGTTGAGATTGGCGCAGATCATAATTTAGGACAAGGTTTTTCGGCTTCAACGGCAATAGCAATTGGGCAGTATTTTTATACTGACCGAATGAATGCCATTATTACTGCCGATAACACTTCACAACTATTAGCAGAGAATGAGACTATTTATTCGAAAAACTTTTATGTAGCTGGTGGGCCGCAATCGGCTTATACATTAGGTTTAAGATACCGTGCAAAGAAATTCTGGAATGCTTATTTGAACTTGAATTATTTCGACAAAATCTGGTACGACTTCAATCCTGCTCGTCGTACTGTGACTGGTGTAGCGCCTTACAGTGAAGGAGCTATTCGTGAAGCAATTATTGATCAGTTGCAGGCGAGTGGACAGTTTACAATGGATATTTCTTTTGGTAAGTCATGGAAGTTAAACAACTACTTTCCATCAATGAAAAAGCAAACTTTCTTCTTGATAAATATTGGCGTTAATAACGTATTAAACAATACTAACATTATTACTAACGGTTACGAACAGCTGCGATTTGACTTTGCTGAAAAAGATATTAACAAATTCGCACCTAAGGCTTACTATGGCTTCGGAACTAACTATTTTGTAAACTTCACCCTTAGATTCAATTAACCAAAATAATAAACCGATAAACATCAACCACATGATACTTCGTAAAAAAATCCAATTTAACGCATGGCTGATTATCTCAGCATTAGCCCTTGTGTTTACCTTTAACTCTTGTCGCGATGACCAATTCGATGAGCCACCTATTACAGGTGAAGACCCAGGCTTAAGCGTAAATATGACTTTAGATTCACTAAAGACTATTTACAAATCTCAATTGACAAATTACTCGTCGATTCCGTACATTAAAATTGATAATGATTGGACTATTAAAGCAACCGTTATTGGTGATGACAAAAGTGGTAACCTATACAAAACAATGGTTGTTGATGATGGTACTGCGGGGATTGCCATCAAATTAGACCTTTCAAACTTCTATACGGATTACCCTGTAGGTCGTGAAGTTTATGTAAAGCTTAAAGGATTAACATTAAGTTATTATGGTGGCTTAGTACAAATCGGAGGATTTAAGGACACTGTTAATGCGACGCCAAGTTTAGCTTCAATTCCTGCTTCCTTAGTACGTAACTACATCATTGGTGGTAAATGGGGAAATACAGTCACACCATTCACAGTTAACTTTGCAGACTTAGGCGCTGATGGAAAGAGTGCAGCTTCATACAAATGGCAAAGCCGTTTAATTAAAATCGAAAAAGTACAATTTCAGTCGGGAGATGCTGGTCAGGTTTGGGCTAACCAACCTGCTTTGGGATCTGTGAATCGCTATTTAGAGTGTTGTTATTCGTTTCCTTCATCAATCGGAGGAATCATTGTTAGAACAAGTGGATACTCCGATTTTGCAAATGATTTAACTCCTACAAATTCCGGATCTATCATCGGTATTTATAGTGTTTACAGCACAGACAAACAATTAACATTAAGAGACCCGTCTGATTGTTTAATGGATACAGCTCGATTTACTTCTGGAGCATGTGGATCAGCGCCAGTACCTCCTCCTCCGGCTGCAACATTAACGACAATTGCAAATATTCGTTCACAATATACGGGATCATCAACCACAGTTAATGGTAGTTATAAGATTACTGGTGTAGTTATTTCTGATGCTACATTCCAAAATTTAAATAGTCAAAATGTAGTAATTCAAGATGCTACAGGTGGTATTGTTGTTCGTTTTGATGCTACACATTCATTCGCTATAGGTGATTCAATAGTTGTTAATGTAACAGGCCAATCATTATCAGAATACAACGGTTTATTACAAGTTGGTGGAACATCACCATCTGTTCCAATCGCGTATGGAACTAAAGTAGGTACTGGTACAATTACCCCTAGAGTTGTTACTGCAGCGGACTTAATTGCCAATATGATCGGAACGCAGAGTTGGGAATCAACATTAATTAAAATCAACAATGTTACATTTTCTACTGCAACTTTTACCACTTCTACTAATGTTGTAGATGCAACAGGTACAGTATTGTTATATACTGATTGTACAGGTACATTCCAAGCAACATTTGCGAATGCTGCAATTCCTGCGGGTACTTCAGTAACTGCAATTGTATCGGAATTTAATGGGTTACAATTAAATGTTCGATCACCATCAGACGTAAACTAAATTTATAAATCAAGAATTTTTCAAAAGAGCCGCTAAAATGAGCGGCTCTTTTTTTTTGAAATTAATTTTTAGAATTTGAATGATACCATTTAATGGAATATTACCTTTGCGTGCTTTAATTCCCAATTAATTAAAGCAATATGACTAAGACGATAAAATCGGCGCTACTCTCTGTTTTTCATAAAGACGGTCTTGACCAACTAGTAACTTCCTTACACAAAAACAACGTGCATCTATACGCTACAGGTGGCACATTCGACTTTATAAAGGCGATGAATATACCTGTAACACCAGTTGAAAACATCACTGGATATCCTTCTATTTTAGATGGCCGTGTGAAGACCTTACACCCTGCTGTTTTCGGAGGAATTTTAGCAATTCGTGACAATGAGGAACATAGGGTTCAAATGGAAAAATATGAGCTTCCATTTATCGATTTAGTCGTTGTTGATCTTTACCCTTTTGAAAAAACAGTTTCATCAGGAGCGAGCGAAGAAGACATCATAGAAAAGATTGATATCGGTGGAATTTCATTAATCAGAGGAGCCGCAAAGAACTTTAATGATGTAGTGATTATTCCTTCAGTAAATGATTACGCAACCTTACAGAGTATCTTAGACAATCAAGCAGCCACAACATCCTTAGAAGAAAGAAAGAAACTAGCGATGCGTGCATTTGCAGTTAGTAGTCAGTATGACGGAGCTATTCATTCATGGTTTAATAAGTCAGAAAATACAGTATTGCGATATGGTGAAAATCCACATCAGCAGGCTTCATTTTCTGGCGATTTGAGTGCTATGTTTGACCAGTTAAATGGCAAAGAATTATCGTATAATAATCTACTCGATGTAGATGCAGCAATGGGATTAATTCAAGAGTTTAACGATCCTACAGTTGCTATTATCAAGCATAACAATGCTTGCGGAATTGCCTCAGGAAAAGATGTTAAAGATGCTTGGGATAGAGCATTGGCAGGAGACCCTGTTTCAGCATTTGGAGGAGTGATTGCGACGAATCAATCTATTGATAAAGACACAGCAGAAGAAATCAATAAATTATTCTTCGAAATCCTTATTGCGCCAGGATTTTCTTCGGAAGCTTTAGAAATATTAAAATCGAAAAAGAACAGAATCATCCTAGTTTCAAAACCATTTGAATTCCCCCAAACAAACAGAAGAAGTATTTTAAATGGAGAATTAATTCAAGAAAGAGATCATCATACAGAAACAGCAGCTGATTTTAAATTCGTGACTGATAGTAAGCCAACCGAACAGGAAATTGCTGATTTAATTTTTGCTGCTAAGGTGGTAAAACACACAAAAAGCAACGCTATCGTATTGGTTAAAAATGGACAGCTTTGTGCGAGCGGAACAGGACAAACCTCTCGTATTGATGCCTTACAGCAAGCCATTGCAAAGGCAAACCATTTTGGCTTCGAGTTAAAAGGGGCTGTAATGGCTTCAGATGCCTTCTTCCCATTCCCTGATTGTGTTGAAATTGCAGCCAGTGCTGGCATCACTGCAGTAGTACAACCGGGCGGGTCTGTTAAGGACCAAGATTCTGTCGATAAATGCAACGAATTAAAAATTTCGATGGTCATGACAGGATTTCGTCATTTTAAACATTAAGATTAAAAAAAATTCAATAATTTCAACCACTTTTGCGTTATTAAAAATTGTTTGAATAATTGCTTCAATAAAACATCAATCAAACTAGTAAATCTGACAAGTGAAATTGTCGTAAAAAAAGAATAGCAGGCATGGGAATTTTTGACTTACTCACACAGGAGATAGCAATCGATTTAGGGACCGCCAACACACTGATCATTCACAATGACAAAGTAGTTGTTGATGAGCCTTCGATTGTAGCAATAGACAGAACAACGGGAAAGGTAATTGCCGTTGGTAAAGCAGCGATGTTAATGCACGGTAAGACCCACGAGAATATTAAAACTGTTCGTCCTTTGAAGGATGGTGTAATTGCCGATTTCGAAGCTGCGGAGCAGATGATAAAGGGAATGATTCGCATGATAAATACAGGCAGCAAATTATTTTCTCCATCCTTAAGAATGGTAATTTGTATTCCTTCTGGCATTACTGAGGTGGAAAAGCGTGCGGTTCGTGACTCTGCTGAGCATGCGGGAGCAAAAGAAGTTTATTTAATTCATGAGCCTATGGCTGCTGCAATCGGTATCGGTATCGATGTAGAGGAGCCTATGGGAAATATGATTATAGATATTGGTGGTGGTACATCTGAGATTGCAGTTATTGCGCTTGGAGGAATTGTGTGCGATGAGAGTATTCGTATGGCGGGTGACGGTTTCACAACAGACATTTGGGATTATATGCGTCGCCAGCATAACATTTTGATTGGTGAAAGAACTGCTGAAAGAATTAAAATTGAAGTTGGTTCGGCATTACCTGAATTAGAAAACCCTCCAGCAGATTTTGCTGTACATGGTCGCGATCTAATGACAGGTATTCCGAAAGAAATTGTAGTAAGCTATCCTGAAATTGCACATGCATTAGATAAATCGATTAGCAGCATTGAAGAATCTATTTTGAAAGCATTAGAAGATACTCCTCCAGAATTAGCTGCAGATATTTTCCGTACTGGAATCTATTTAACGGGTGGTGGTGCTTTACTTCGCGGATTGGATAAGCGTATTTCGATGAAGACTAAATTACCTGTTCACGTAGCTGAAGACCCACTTCGTGCGGTAGTACGAGGTACTGGTATCGCATTAAAGAACATTCATCGTTTCAAGTTCTTACAACACTAATTTCCATTTAAAAATACAAGAAGCAAGAAAGCATGAGGACGCTTTTTGAATTGATATGGCGCAACCACTTTGTTGTACTGTTCGTTGCCATACAATCATTTTGCGTCTATCTGATAGTGCAGAATAATCGTTATCAGCATGCCTCGTTTTTTAATTCTTCCAATGCAGCGGTTGCAAAAATCAACGAAGGAGTTACATACTTTAAAGAGTATATTAGTTTAAGAGAAAACAATCAGTTGCTGGCATCTGAAAATGCACAATTGAGAAATATGCTAAGTAAAATATCACAGGTACGAGATACAACCAAGCCATCTGTGGTTGATACATTGCAGAAACAGCAATACACTTACATTACTGCCAAGGTAGTAAACAGCTCTACAACATTACCGAATAACTTTCTTACAATCGATAAAGGAACAGCCGATGGCATCAAGCCTGAAATGGGAGTTATTTGTGGAAGTGGCGTTGTTGGAATTGTTCAGCAGGTAAGTACACATTATAGCACTGTAATGACGCTATTACATACTAAATCGAAAGTGAGTGCTAAAATCAATGCCAATGGATTTTATGGTTCACTGGTTTGGGGCGATGACTTAAATGCACATGAATCAATTTTAAAAGATATTGACAAAACGGTTCCGGTAAAAAAGGGTGACACCATTTCAACAACAGAATTCTCTGCATTATTCCCTGCTGGAATCATGATTGGAAAAGTGATAGAAAGCAAGTTGAACCCAGGATCTAATTTCAACGCAATTAAAGTTGGCTTGAGCACGAACTTCAATAACTTAAGTTATGTATATGTAGTCGACAATTTGAAAAAAGACGAGCAGAGAAAACTGGAAGAAGCAACTCAAAAGTCTAACGAGCAATGATATTAAACATCCTACAAATATTATTAAGATTTTTTATGCTTGTTGCATTGCAGGTGCTTATTCTTAATAATATTCAGCTTGGAGGTATAGTTAATCCTTACTTGTATGTTTTATTCTTACTTACACTTCCTGTTCAAACCCCAAGAGTGTTATTACTTTTTATAGGATTTATTCTTGGAATCAGCATTGACCTATTTCAAAATTCGACGGGTATTCATGCATTTGCTTGTGTCTTGATAGCCTTTATTCGGCCCAATTGGCTAAAGCTAGTAGCGCCTCGCGACGGCTTCGAGCCAGATGAGTCTCCAGAAATTAGAAAATTTGGATTCCGTTGGTTCTTGGTATATGCTTCGGTGTTAGTGATTATTCACCATTTAGTTATATTTAATATCGAAATTTTTCGATTCAGCGACTTTTGGTCGACGCAGTTGAGAGTATTATACAGCAGTGTTTTTACAATTGTATTGATTATCCTTTCGCAGTATCTTTTATACAAACCTGAAAAATAAATCAGGTTATTAATAATGGATAATTTTGTTGGATTATCTATCAAAACTTTTTTTCTTAAATCCATCGCTAATAATTAAAATCTGAATTAGATTTGTAAAGAGATGAGTAACACTTCGGGAAGAAACCAACAAGTAGTGGTAGCAGGTATTTTTACCTCCTTGATTGTTATTTTTATTATTCGGCTTTTTTATGTTCAGATTATAGAAGAATCATATACCGTATCAGCCAATAATAATGTATTGCGTTATATGACTGATTATCCTGCACGTGGAATGGTTTATGATCGCAATGGAAAAATACTCGCATTTAATCAAGCGGTTTATGATTTGATGGTTATCCCTCGTCAGGTGAAAGAACTCGACACTTTAGACTTTTGTAAATTACTGGATATATCCAAAGAGGACTTTTTAGAAAAATTTAAGAAAGCAAAAAACTATTCACGTATCCGTCCATCGATATTTGAAAAGCAAATATCGGCTGAGACTTATGCCACCTTGCAGGAGAAGCTTTTTAAGTTCAAAGGGTTCTATGTTCAACCAAGAACAATTCGTAAATATCCTAATAATACTGCATCGCATGTATTAGGATATATTGGTGAGGTAACAGATAAAGTTATTGAGAAGAATCCGTATTACCGCCAAGGTGATTACATTGGCACAAGCGGAATAGAACAAAGCTACGAAGAAGAATTACGTGGAGTGCGAGGGGTTCGCATTGTAATGGTGGACGTTTTTAATCGTGAAAAAGGAAGTTACAAAAATGGATCATACGACACTGTTGCAGTAGCAGGTTCCAATCTCGTTGCAACTTTGGATGCCGATTTACAAGCTTATGGTGAAAAATTAATGGCTAATAAAATTGGAGCGTTAGTAGCCATTGAACCGAAGACAGGGGAGATACTTTCGATGATATCTAGTCCTTCTTATGACCCTAATTTATTAGTTGGTCGTGCGCGTTCTAAGAATTATGGATACCTCCTAAAAGAATCTTCAAAACCTTTATTTAATCGTGCAATGCAGGCTTATTATCCCCCTGGCTCAACATTCAAATTGACAAATGCATTAGCTGCATTGCAAGAAGGGATTATTAATCCGATGACCACATTCCCTCATAGTTTTGTTGTTGGTTCAAAGAGTGTACACTGCCACCCTCACCCACCTATTGCCCTAGAAGGTGCTATACAATATTCATGTAATCCTTATTTCTGTAATACTTTCAGAGCATTTGTTGACAATAACAAATTTGCTGATAGTGAAACAGGCTATAATGCCTGGAGAACCTATCAGGAGAGCTTTGGTATCGGGAAAAAAATTGGCGTTGATTTACCACATGAGTTAAAAGGGTTGCTTCCAACAACTACTTTTTACGATAAGTACTATGGTCGTCATCATTGGAAGGCTTCGACTATTTATTCATTAGGAATTGGGCAAGGAGAACTAGGAATTACACCTCTTCAAATGGCCAATGTTATGTGCATCATAGCAAACAAGGGTTATTATTATACTCCGCATATCATTAAAAAAATTGCAGGAAAAGTTAATACTACAAGAGGTTTATCAGAAAAGCATTTTACTAAGATTTCAGAGACGAATTTTACTGTGGTGCAAGATGGAATGCAACGAGTTGTTGAGGCAGGAACAGCGAGAGTTGCTCAGTTCAGAGAAGTAGTTATTTGCGGAAAAACCGGAACAGCACAAAATCCTCATGGAAAAGACCATTCATTATTTGTAGGCTTTGCACCAAGAGAAAATCCACGTATAGCCATTGCTGTTATGGTAGAAAATGCGGGATATGGCGCTTCATGGGCAGCTCCAATCGCCAGCTTAATGATGGAGAAATTTATGTATGATTCCATATCACGTCCTGACTTAGAAGAAAAAATGATGAAAGGTGATTTGATTAACATCATTAATAACACTTTAGAAAAGAAACCAGAAAATATCGATGCACAAATAATTGGTCCTTCATTAAAAGATTTACTACCCGAATTAGAACTAAATGACTGGGCAGTTGTCGACAATGAACTTATTGAAAAGTCAATTGACGATAAAAAAAATAGCAATGATAATAGCTCTAAAAATGAAAAGCCATTATGGTTGGATATTTTTAATTTCAATATCATTATCAGAATCGAAAAAAACGAATACTTCTGTTAATCCGTGAGGCAGCAAAAAAACATATTTGAAAATATTGATTGGGTATTAGTGCTACTATTCCTAGCATTTGTGCTAATGGGATGGATGAATATTTATGCAGCGGTATATAATGAGGAGCACAGTAATATTTTCGATATGAGTCAGAATTATGGGAAGCAGCTGATGTGGATTGGAACATCCTTATTAATAGGCATGGCTATATTAGTAATTGATGGGAAATTTTTCGCATCTTTCTCCTACCCTACGTACGTTTCCGTTTTACTTTTATTACTAGTTGTTTTAGCAGTTGCAAAAAATGTACAAGGTGCGAGATCATGGATTGAAATAGGTTCTTTCAAGTTACAGCCTTCTGAATTTGCAAAGTTTGCAACCAGTATGGCATTAGCCAAATACTTGAGCACATTGAATATTCGGATGCAGGATACAAAAACTAAGTTAACCGCAGGAGCTATCATTTTAATTCCGATGGCCTTTGTCTTATTACAAAATGATACGGGATCGGCTTTAGTATTTTGTGCTTTTATATTCGTTTTATTCCGTGAAGGATTATCACAAAACTTTTTAATCTTCGGATTTTTAGGAGCCGTATTATTTGTTTTGGCTTTAATGGTACCAGCAAAGATTTTAATTGGTGTCATAGGCGGAATTGGCTTGTTGGCGTATCTCTTAATGCGCAAATCGAAGCAAAACTTAATTACGGTTGCTGTCATTACTTCTATGTGCTGCGGCGCCGTTTTTTCTGTAGACTATGCATACAACAAAGTTTTACAAGCACATCAAAGAGAAAGAATAGAAGTATTGCTAGGTAAAAAGTCGGACCCTAAAGGTGCTGGCTATAATGTAAACCAATCGTTAATTGCAATTGGTTCAGGTGGATTTTTGGGAAAAGGTTATTTGCAGGGTACACAGACAAAATATGACTTTGTACCAGAGCAAAGTACAGATTTTATCTTTTGCACAGTAGGAGAAGAATGGGGGTTTGTTGGAACTACTGTTGTATTGTTAATGTTCCTTGCACTCTTGTATCGCATCTTATTTATTGCTGAACGTCAACGGTCATCCTACACACGTATTTATGCATATGGTGTAGCATCGATTATCTTTTTTCATGTGATGGTAAATGTTGGAATGGCCATCGGGCTTGCGCCTGTTATTGGAATCCCACTGCCATTTTTTAGTTACGGAGGATCGTCGTTGTGGAGCTTTACAATACTTCTTTTTGTATTGATTAAACTAGATAGTTATCGGATGTACGTACTTCGATAAGCTTACGAAATACCGTTAATTTTTAAATAATCAACGATGATTTTTGTTGCTCCTTTGCGAGTCTCAACAAACTTCTTGTTCGATTCACATACCTGATTATACTTTATTGGATCAGATTTCAATTCATTAAAAACAAGAAGTAAATTTTTTGAACCTTGCACAGAGAAAGCACTTTTTAATTTAACGAGTTCAACCGCTTCGTTGAACTTTTTATAGTTCGGTCCGAAAAAAATGGGTGCCCCATAAACAGCTGCTTCTAGGATATTATGAATACCTACACCAAAGCCACCACCTATATAAACATAGTCGGCATAGCGATAAATACGAGATAACAATCCAACATTATCGATGATTAAAATTTTAAAATCTTTCAGTGGTTTGTTGTCGATTTTCGAATAACGGATAGTCATACCGTTATAATTACTTTCTATTTCAGAGATCTCGTCCTCTTTGATTTCATGCGGTGCAATTACAAAACAAAAATCATCGGCTACTGCATCAATCCATTTTTCAACAACATGCATATCAGCCTTCCAAAAGGAACCAACTACAATTAACTTTCTATTGGCTTTAAACGATTCAATATCGTCTAAGTGCTTATACTCCGCTGCAATTTTGCTTACGGCATCAAATCGAGTATCACCTGAAACTGTAACTTTAGCAATTGAATTTTTATAAAGCAATTTCAACGATGCCTGATCTTGTACAAACAAATGATTATATCTTATCAGCATCTGCTTGAAAAAACCTCCATACCATTTAAAAAACACTTGATTCTCTCTGAAAATTGCAGAAACACAGAAAAAAGGTATTTTCTTTTTTGCCAAATATCGCCCATAAAAATACCAGAATTCATACTTGACAAAAAACACCATTTTAGGTTGAATTGCTTTTATAAATCGGCGTGATGCAGATGGCCCATCCAACGGCATATAAAAAACATAATCCGCCACAGGAGTATTCTTTCTAACATTATATCCCGAAGGAGAAAAAAAAGTAAGTACGATTTTATAATCTGGATAAGCCTCTTTTAAAGCTTCTAACAAAGGTTTGCCTTGTTCAAATTCACCCAACGAAGCACAATGCACCCATATTCGTTGCTCTTGAACATCCTCTAATTTTTTCCAAACTGGAGCAAGTTGTCGGCGACCGTTTAACCACTGATATGCCTTACCATTAAAGCGTGCTGCAACCTTAATCGACAAACGATAAAGCTGGATACATAGGTAATAAATTGGCGAAAGAAAACTCATTAATACGTATAAAATTTTTCAGGTGCTTGCTTGTAGAATGGCATTATCCAGCCAAGTTTAATACCCATCAATAAGTCGAAACGACTTCCTGTATCTGGTAGACCTGTACTATAATTAAAATTGCGTTTCCCTTGAGTAAATCCCTCTATGAATTCGAAACCGCCAAAAAAGTTGACCAACCTTTTATTTCCAAGGTAAGCATACCCAATAAATTGTCGTAAAGCGATTCCATTGGTTAATCGGTCGTACCCTTGAAGGTAATCACCCTGTAATGCGGGAACTGCATTTTTCTTATCCTCTATTCGTATTTTATGCTGCATGAAACCGGCACCAGCCTGAAGAAAAATTCCGCAGTTGGGGTTAGGTCCTTTGTAGGGGATGATTTTTCCAACATTAGCGAAAACGGTATAACCTCTCTCATAGGCCCTGATATCGGCAAATAAACCATCGCTTCCAATGATATAACCGCCATCAACAGTCAGGTTTGAAAAAATGGATGTCTCCTTGATTTGTGTCCCGAAAATAAAGTTCCCCTCAAGTGAAAAAGTCCAGTTTTTTTTGTTTTTTAAACCTACCGAAATACCTACTGTAGAGTTAGTTCCGAAGCGATTGGCCATATCCCCACCAGGGATTTGAATCGAAAACGAGGGCGACACTAAAACACATTTTATGACTGAATCTTTAACACTTGACTGCGCATTTACCCCGTATAATCCGAAGCAAAACAATATCAAAGTAAGAATTGTATTTTTCATTGCTCAAAATTACTAAAATTCAAGATATAAACTAGGCGGCTTTTAAGAGTAAAATACTATCTTCGCAGAGTTATTTTAAGGGGTATACAGTGCCCGTCAAAAATCATTAAAAAATTGAAAATGGAAGCAGTAAAAAAAATGCAGATGGTTGACTTGTTAAGTCAGTATCACAAAATCAAAAATGAAATCGACCAAGCAATATTGAACGTTGTTAACTCTTCAGCTTACATCAACGGGCCAGAAGTAAAAACATTCGCGAAAGAATTAGAAGACTACATGGGAGTAAAGCATGTGATTCCTTGTGCTAACGGTACCGATGCATTGCAGATTGCGATGATGGCTTTGGACTTAAAACCTGGTGATGAAGTTATCACCGCAAGTTTTACCTATGTAGCAACTGCTGAAGTTATTGCCTTGCTTCAATTGAAACCCGTTTTAGTGGATGTTTATAGCGATGATTTTACGATTGATTGTGATGCGATTGAAAAAGCAATTACTCCTAAGACAAAAGCGATTGTTCCAGTTCATCTTTTCGGACAATGCGCGGATATGCAACGCGTAATGGAAATCGCAAAGAAGCACAACTTGTTTGTGATTGAAGATACAGCTCAGGCAATTGGTGCTGATTATAAAATGGCAGACGGAAGTACTCATAAAGCAGGAACAATCGGAACAATCGGAACTACGTCCTTCTTCCCGTCTAAAAACTTAGGTTGCATGGGAGATGGTGGAGCAATCTTCACGAACGATGATCAATTAGCAGCTCGTTTAAGAATGATTGCTAACCATGGTCAGTCGGTACAGTATGTACATGATGATATTGGAGTTAACTCACGACTTGATAGTATGCAAGCTGCCATTCTAAGAGTTAAACTTCCTCACTTAAACGAATATTGCGTTGCTCGTCAGAAGGCTGCTGCTTTTTACGACAATGCATTTGCAAATAATCCGAAGATTAAAACGCCTGCTCGTCAGAAGGATTCAACACATGTTTTTCATCAATACACATTGATTTTAAACGGAATAGACAGGGCGGAATTACGAAGCTTCTTAGATACGAAAGGAATTCCGAGCATGATCTATTACCCTATTCCTCTTCATATGCAAAAGGCGTATACGGATCCACGTTACAAGCAAGGCGACTTCCCTGTAACTGAGCATTTATGCGCTAACGTTATTTCATTGCCTATGCATACTGAATTAACAACAGACGACTTACAATATATTACAGATTCAGTTTTGGAATTTGTAAACAAATAGTTTTGAATTTAAGCGAGACAATAACTAAATAAGTTAGTAAAAAAGCGACTTTAAAAAAATACAAGAATGAATATAGCAGTTGTAGGAACAGGATACGTAGGATTGGTGACGGGAACCTGTTTCGCAGAAAACGGGAATCATGTAACGTGTGTAGATATCGACGCGAATAAAGTGGAGAAAATGAAGAATGGAATCATTCCCATTTATGAGCCTCACTTAGATGTATTATTCGAGCGAAACATTAAACAAAACAGATTAATTTTTACCACGAATCTCGAAGAAGCAATTAAAGATGCAACTATTATTTTCTTAGCATTACCAACACCTCCGGGAGAAGATGGTTCAGCTGACTTATCATACGTAATAGGAGTTGCAAAGCAATTAGGAAAAATCATTAAGGAATATAAAATTATTATTAATAAAAGTACAGTACCGGTTGGCACGGCGGAGAAAGTACGCGCTGCGGTTGCTGAAAATGCAAAATGTGAGTTCGATGTGATTTCAAATCCTGAATTTTTAAGAGAGGGTTTTGCTGTGGATGATTTCATGAAACCAGATCGCGTTGTCATTGGAACGAATAGCGAAAAGGCTAAAAAAATCATGAGTGATTTATATGCCCCGTTTGTTCGTCAGGGAAACCCGATTTATTTCATGGATGAGCGCTCATCAGAGCTGACTAAGTATGCCGCAAATGCATTCCTTGCTACTAAAATCACTTTCATGAATGAGATTGCAAATCTTTGTGAGCGAGTAGGTGCTAATGTTGATTCTGTACGAATTGGAATTGGCTCTGATGATAGAATTGGAAAAAGATTTTTATTTGCTGGAATCGGATATGGTGGAAGCTGTTTTCCAAAAGATGTACAAGCGTTAGCAAAAACATCCAAAGAATACAACTACGATTTTCAGATTTTAAATTCAGTGATGAATGTTAACGAAAAACAGAAAACAACCATCGTAGAAAAAATCAAATCGTTTTACAATAACCAAATAGAAGGAAAGAAATTCGCATTATGGGGATTAGCTTTCAAACCAGATACTGATGATATTCGTGAGGCACCAGCATTATATATCATTCGTGAATTATTAGCAGCAGGGGCTACAATTTCTACTTTTGATCCTGAGGCTATGTCAAACGTGAAAAAATTATTAGGTGATAAAATTGAATTCACGAATGATCAGTACAGTACTTTAAAGGGAGCGGACGCTTTAATCATTGCAACTGAATGGTCTGTCTTCAGAACACCTGATTTTGAAAAAATGAATAGCTTGATGAAATCGAAAGTAATATTCGATGGAAGAAATTTATACGACTTACAACGTATGAACGATTTAGGTTACTATTACAACAGCGTTGGTAGAGACGTGGTAAAATCAAACTGATTACAATGGAAAAGAAAAGAGTTTTAATTACGGGCGCTGCGGGATTTTTAGGTTCACACTTATGCGATCGTTTTATTCGTGAAGGATTTAATGTTGTTGGAATGGATAACCTCATTACTGGCGATTTAAAAAACATCGAACATCTTTTTAAACTAAAAGAATTTGAATTCTACCACCATGACGTAAGTAAGTTCGTTCATGTCCCTGGAAGAATAGATTATATTTTGCATTTCGCTTCTCCTGCTAGTCCGATTGATTATTTAAAAATCCCTATTCAAACTTTAAAAGTTGGTTCATTGGGAACACATAATTTATTGGGATTTGCAAAGGTTAAGAAAGCAAGAATATTAGTTGCTTCTACAAGTGAAGTTTATGGTGATCCTACCGTGCACCCTCAAACGGAAGATTATTGGGGCAATGTAAATCCAATCGGACCTCGTGGTGTTTATGACGAAGCAAAACGTTTTCAAGAGGCGATTACAATGGCTTATCATACCTACCATAATCTTGAAACAAGAATTGTGAGAATCTTTAATACTTATGGTCCGCGTATGCGTCTGAATGATGGACGTGTATTACCTGCGTTTATCGGACAAGCATTGCGTGGTGAAGACTTAACTGTATTTGGTGATGGATCACAAACACGTTCGTTTTGTTATGTTGATGATTTGATCGAAGGAATTTATCGTTTGTTGATGAGTGATTATGTTTACCCAGTTAACATTGGTAATCCGCAAGAAATTACCATTCGTGAATTTGGTGAAGAGATTATCAAGTTAACAGGTACGAAGCAAGAATTAATTACGAAGCCATTGCCGCAGGATGATCCGAAGCAACGCAAACCAGATATTTCAAGAGCAAGAGAAATTTTAGGTTGGGAACCGAAAGTAAGTAGAGAAGAAGGATTACGAATCACCTATGAATATTTCAAAAATCTTCCTCCTGAAGAATTAAATAAAACAGCACATCGTTTCGCATAAAAATAATATCATGGATTACTCTGTACACCCTTCTGCTATTGTTGATGAGGGATGCAAAATTGGAAAAGGAACTAAAATCTGGCACTTCTCGCATATCATGCCTAATTGTGAAATTGGGGAGAATTGCAATATCGGACAAAATGTAGTTGTATCGCCGCAAGTGATATTAGGTAACAATGTAAAAGTTCAGAATAATGTTTCTATCTACACAGGAGTAATTTGTGAAGATGATGTTTTCTTAGGCCCAAGTATGGTTTTCACAAATGTGATCAATCCACGTAGTGCAGTTAACAGAAGAGATCAGTATTTAAAGACAACAGTGAAAAGAGGTGCATCGATTGGTGCGAATGCTACAATTGTATGCGGACATGATATTGGTGCGTTTGCTTTCATTGGTGCAGGTGCGGTGGTAACGAAGAACGTTCCTGACTATGCATTAGTGATTGGCAATCCTGCACGTCAAACAGGCTGGATGAGTGAATACGGACACAAACTAAAATTTGATTCTGACGGAATTGCTGTTTGTCCGGAGAGCAATGATAAATATCAGCTTAAAAATAATTTAGTAACCAAGTTATAAAATGAGAGATTATCAGAATAGCAAAATAAAATTTGCAGTTATAGGTTGTGGTCATATTGGCAAGAGACATGCTGAAATGATTCGTCGTAATGAGGAAGCTGAATTAGTTGCGATGTGCGATGTACGAGCAAAAGAAGAATGTGGTTTAGAAAGTTTTGATGGCATTTCTTTTTATCAATCAGCAGATGAGATGTTAAAGAATCATCCTGATATTGATGTAGTGAATGTTTGTTCTCCTAACGGACTACATGCAGAGCATTCATTAAAGGCGCTTGAATTTCAAAAGCATGTTGTTTGTGAAAAACCAATGGCTATCAATAAAGCTGATTGCGAGAAAGTAATTTATAAAGCATTACAAGTTTCCAAAAATGTATTTGGGGTAATGCAGAACCGTTACTCTCCTCCTTCTGCGTGGTTAAAAGATGTGATTTCAAATAATCGCTTAGGAGAAATTTATATGGTTCAATTAAATTGCTTTTGGAATCGTGATGAGCGTTATTACACAGGAAAGAACTGGAAAGGTTCAAGTGATTTAGATGGCGGTACTTTGTTTACACAGTTTTCTCACTTCATCGATATCATGTATTGGGTATTTGGAGATATTACTGATATTAACGGTGTATTTGCGGACTTTAATCACGAGCATTCTACTTCGTTTGAAGATTCAGGAATTGTAAATTTCAAATTTGTAAATGGAGGAATGGGTTGCATTAACTACTCTACTTCAGTTTGGGATAAAAATTTAGAAAGCAGTATCACAGTTATTGGTAGCAATGGAAGTATTAAGGTAGGTGGACAATACATGAACGAAGTGGAATATTGCCATATCAAAGATTATGTGATGCCTGAATTACCTCCTGCAAATCCAGCAAACGATTATGGTCATTATAAAGGATCTGCTGCTAACCATCATTATATCATCGAGAATGTAATCGATACGCTGAAAGAAAGAAATACAATGACAACAAATGCTCTTGAAGGATTGAAAGTAGTTGAAATTATAGAGCGTATTTATTCATTAAGAAAAATCAATAAAAAAGAAATCCGTTTCAATCATGTATAACGAGTTAATCAAAAAAGAAAAAAAGCTTGCGGTAATCGGGTTAGGATATGTAGGATTGCCAATAGCGTTAGAATTCGCGAAGAAAATATCTGTAATCGGATTTGACATAAACGCACAACGTGTTGAAATGATGCGTAACAAAATTGATCCATCAGGAGAATTAGAAAGCAGCGCATTTGATAATTGCGATATTCAATTTACGGATTCGTTGGATGTATTGAGAGAAGCAAACTTTTTTATTGTTGCAGTTCCTACTCCTATCGACGATCATAACTTACCTGATTTAAAACCATTATTAGGCGCTAGTAAATCAATTGCAGCTGCGCTGAAGAAAGGTGATTATGTTGTTTATGAGTCCACAGTTTACCCAGGGTGTACAGAAGACGATTGTATTCCTGTTTTAGAAGATATTACAGGATTAAAATACATTACCGATTTCAAAGTAGGATATTCGCCTGAGCGTATTAACCCTGGTGACAAAGAACATACATTAGCTAAAATCACGAAAGTAGTTTCTGGATGCGATGCCGAATCAGCAGAAGAAATTGCAAAGGTTTATGAGATAGTTGTTGAAGCAGGAGTACATAAAGCAAGCTCAATTAAAGTGGCCGAAGCAGCAAAGATTATTGAGAACACTCAGCGTGATGTAAACATCGCATTGATGAATGAGTTGTCAATCATCTTTAACAAAATGGGCATTAATACTTACGAAGTATTAGAAGCTGCAGGTACTAAATGGAACTTTTTAAAGTTTATGCCAGGTTTAGTTGGTGGACATTGCATTGGTGTTGATCCTTACTATTTAACTTATAAGGCACAGGAGTTAGGATACCATGCACAAATTATCACATCGGGTAGATATGTAAATGACTCGATGGGATTTTATGTAGCGAAGCAAACAGTTAAGAAGCTTATCGCTTTAGGTATTGATATTAATAAGAGCCGTGTGTTAGTGATGGGGGCTACATTTAAAGAAGATGTAGAAGACATTCGCAATTCGAAAGTAGTTGATGTGATTAACGAATTTAAATCATATGGAGTTGCTGTTGATGTTATCGATCCACGTGCAAGCAGTGAAGAATTAAAACACGAATACGGTTTTGAATTAGTTGCAGAAGTAGGAAAAGGATACGATGCCATTGTAGTTGCTGTTAATCATAAAGAATATAAAAACTTTACAGAAGCTGATTTCAAAAAATTAGGTTCAGATAAAGCAATCATTGTTGACTTAAAAGGAATTTTAAGAGGCAAGATTAAAGAACTTAACTACTGGAGTTTATAATTAAATGCAAAATAAGCATCGCATACTCATCACAGGAGGAACCGGTTATATTGGTTCTCATACTGCTGTGGAGTTAATCGAGAAAGATTACGAGGTGCTTATCATTGACAACCTTTCTAATTCGTATGAAGAAGTAATTAATTCAATCGAAAAGATAACTGGAAAGAGACCTGCATTTTTCAATATTGATTTGACAGATAAGTCTGCTGTTGATTCATTCTTCAAGGAAAATACGGTTGATGCTGTTATTCATTTTGCCGCTTATAAATCAGTTGGTGAAAGTGTTTCACATCCGTCTATGTATTATCGTAACAACATTAACTCGTTGTTAAATGTAGCAGATGCCTGCAAAGAAAATGGAATAACGAAATTTGTTTATTCATCATCATGTTCTGTTTACGGTGAGCCGGATACGTTACCTATTGATGAGAATGCCATCATCAAACCTGCTGAGAGTCCGTATGCGAATACAAAAAAAATAGGTGAAGATATCCTTCGTGATATTTCAAAGAGCACCACATTAAATACAATTGCATTGCGTTATTTTAATCCCGTTGGAGCGCATGAAAGTGCATTGATTGGAGAATACCCAGTTGGGACGCCTTTAAATTTATTTCCAGTTATCACACAGTCTGCTATTGGCAAACGTGGACCAATAACTGTTTTTGGAAATAATTATAATACGAATGATGGCAGTTGTGTTCGAGATTACATTCATGTAGTTGATATTGCAAGAGCACATGTTATTGCGATTGAACGATTACTCAACAATACTACTTCTGATAATTTTGAAATCTTCAATCTTGGAACAGGAAAAGGATTGACAGTTTTGGAAGTGATCAATGCATTTGAAAAACATAGTGGTGTTAAATTAGATTACACCATTGGAAATAGGAGAGCTGGAGATGTTGAGAAAGTTTTTGCAGATACAAAAAAAGCAAATGAAGTATTGGGATGGAAAGCAACTCATGATTTGGAATCGATGATTACATCATCATGGGAATGGGAGAAAAAATTAAAATCAATAGGCACTAATTTTTCAAAAGTATCAGCGTAACAATGAGTAAAAAAATATTAATCACTGGTGGTGCAGGATTTATTGGTTCACATGTAGTAAGACGATTTGTAAAAAATTATCCGCAATACCATATCTATAACCTTGATGCCTTAACGTACGCGGGTAATCTTGCAAATCTTAGAGATATCGAGAACGCAACTAACTACACTTTTATTAAAGGAGATATTACTGATAGTAGTTTAGTTCAAGCATTATTTACAGAACACAACTTTGATGGAGTGATTCATCTTGCTGCAGAGTCGCATGTTGATAGAAGCATTGCAAATCCAATGTCGTTTGTAACTACAAACATTATTGGAACAGTTGTATTATTAAATGCAGCTAAAGCAACATGGAATGGCGACTTCGATAATAAATTGTTTTATCATATCAGTACGGATGAAGTATACGGCAGTTTAGGTGAGGAAGGATTCTTTACAGAAGAAACGAAATACGATCCGCATAGTCCGTATTCAGCATCTAAAGCAAGTTCAGATCATTTGGTAAGAGCATATCACGATACCTATCAATTACCAATTGTAATTTCTAATTGCTCTAACAATTATGGTTCGTTTCAATTTCCGGAGAAATTAATTCCGCTTGCAATTAATAATATCATCAATGATAAACCAATTCCTGTTTACGGAAAAGGTGATAACATCCGCGATTGGTTATTTGTAGAAGATCATGCAAGTGCTATTGATGTAATTTATCACAAAGGACTTCTTGGATCTACTTATAATATCGGTGGACATAATGAATGGAAGAATATTGATTTGATTCATTTGCTTTGTCGTATCATGGATAAGAAATTAGGTAAAGAAGCGGGAAGCACGAGTAAGCTTATCACATTTGTTAAAGATCGTGCAGGACATGATTTGCGTTATGCCATTGATGCTACTAAACTTAAAAATGAATTAGGATGGATGCCTTCATTACAGTTTGAAGAAGGTTTAGAAAAAACTGTTGATTGGTATTTATCGAATGAAGAATGGATTCAACAAGTTACGAGTGGAGAGTATCAAAACTTCTACGAAAAACAATATCATCAGCGTTAAGAAATAAAAAAGTATTATGTCAGAAATTAAAATGTACGATACCCCTTTTCATGAATCATCATTAGCAAATACATCTGTATTGGTTACAGGTGGTGCGGGATTCATTGGATCAAACATTGTCACCTATTTATTAGCGCATGGTGCAAAAAAAGTACGTGTATTAGATAACCTCAGCAATGGCTTTTTAAGAAATCTGGAAGCATTTAAAAACAATCCTGCCTTCGAATTCATGGAAGGCGATATAACGGTAATGGACGACTGCAATAAAGCTTGCGAAGGAATCGATTTAGTTACACATCAGGCAGCATTAGGATCAGTGCCACGTTCAATTAAAAATCCGTTGGCTACAAGTGAAGCGAACACAACAGGATTTTTAAATATGCTGTTAGCAGCGAGAGACGCAGGTGTTAAACGATTTGTATTTGCAAGTTCAAGTTCTGTTTATGGCGATAGCACAGCGTCACCAAAGAAAGAAGAGAACTTAGGGAATCCATTATCACCCTATGCCGTTTCAAAATTGACCAATGAGTTATATGCGAGAGTTTTTTCTATGCATTATGGATTAGAAACTATTGGATTAAGATATTTCAATGTATTTGGACCTAATCAAGATCCTAACGGACCTTATGCTGCAGCCATTCCACTTTTTATGAATGCATTATTATTTGGAAAAGATGCAGTTATTTATGGCGATGGTGAACAAACAAGAGATTTCACGTTTGTTGAGAATGCTGTACAAGCGAATATCAGAGCCTTATTTACAACTAATCAAGAAGCGCTAAATAGAGTATATAATGTTGCTGTTTCAGAGGCGGTATCTGTGAACGATTTATATCAGACGATTGCAGCCATTGCAGGCAACAACAAACAACCTGAATATGTAGCAGAGCGAAAAGGTGATATTAAAAATTCATTAGCAGATATTTCACAAGCAGTAAAATATCTTGGCTATGCTCCGCGATATAAGTACAAAGAAGGATTATCGATTACGGTAAACTGGTTTAAAAACACATATAACAATGCTTAAATCTTTTTTTAATTTATTTACATCAAAAAAAGAAGAAGCCTTAATTGAAACGGATTTCACTTCGATTGGAGCTGACATGCATTCGCATTTAATTCCGGGGATTGATGATGGAGCAAAAACGATTGAAGATAGTCTTGAGCTGATTAAATTTTTACATTCGAAAGGATACACAAAGCTTATCACAACACCTCATATCATGAGTGATTATTTCAGAAATACACCTGAGATAATTCTTGGTGGATTAGAAGATGTGAGAGCTGCTGTGAAAGAAAATAATATTCCTGTTCAAATTGAAGCGGCGGCTGAATATTATGTTGATGACGGTTTTATCAGAAAATTAGAAGAAGAAAAGCTCTTAACCTTTGGCGATAATTATTTGCTGATGGAAGTATCTTATATCAATCCGCCAGAAAATATTAAAGAAGTATTTTTCAGAGCGCAGATATTAGGCTACAAACCAATCCTTGCTCATCCGGAACGTTATCCATTCTGGTACCGTCATGTTGAGGAATACCAGCATTTTTATGATATGGGTGTAGTATTACAGCTTAATTTAAATTCGTTGAGTGGTTACTACGGACCAGAAGCTAAAAAAATCGGCGAGAAATTAATCGACATGCAAATTATCGGAGCTCTAGGAACTGATATGCATCACGGTAAACATGCGATGGCATTGGATAAAGTTACGAGAGAAAAGTATCTGCAAAAGGCTTTTGAATTGCCTTTAATTAATCGATATCTATAGATAAACTTTCTTTTTTGTCAGTTGTTTTAATAATGTAAGATTTACTGTAAGATTTTTTAAAAAAAGTCAACTTCCGACTTTTAAATTGCTGCATCTTGCACGGAGCAAATCATTAAACACATCTATTATGCAACAGTTTGAAATTGAACAGCACTTAAACATAACGGCGAAGTTTGAGCTGGTTAACGGATCTACTAAGTACGGCGTTATCAATAAACAAATTGATGGAGAAAAAATCAGAAATGATTACTATTTCATTTCTCTTCAAAACGTAAAGAATTTCCAGAAGGCGGTAAGCAATCGTAATTACGAATTCTGCAAAGCTTTAATGGAGCGAATCAATATCAAATTTATTAAATCGATTCAGCCGATTTAACTAACGGTACTGGATACCCATTATTTCACGTACTTCTTTTACAGTCTTAGAAGAAGATGCGTGAGCTTTTTCTTTACCCATTTGTAATACTTTGTTTAAAGATTGCTCATCCGCCGATATTGCTTCTATTTTTTCGCGAAGCGGAGCCACAAAAATTTCCATGTCTTCTGCTAATTGCTTTTTCAAATCACCATAGCGAATAGAACAATTATTATACGCCTCTTCAAAAAAGTGAAGTGTTTCAGGTTTTGATACTACACTTAATAAAGTAAATAAATTCTGTATTGATTCTGGTTTTGTTGAGTTTGGTTCAGTCGGACCACTATCAGAAACAGCACGCATAATTTTCTTTTTCAATACGTCGGGCTTATCAGCAAGAAAAACAGCATTTGCCTCTCCTTCCGACTTCCCCATTTTCCCAGCACCATCAAGTCCTGGAATTTTTACTAATTGCTCTCCGAAATTATAAGCAACGGGCTCTGGAAAATAATCGACATTATACATGCGATTAAATCGGTTTCCAAACTGACGTGTCATTTCTAAATGTTGCTCTTGATCTTTCCCCACGGGAACCTTCGCGGCTTTATGAATCAAGATATCTGCCGCCATTAAAACAGGATACGTTAAAAGTCCTGCATTGATATTATCAGGTTGCTTTCTAGCTTTTTCTTTGAATGTCGTTGCACGCTCAAGCTCTCCTAAATATGCATGCATATTCAATAGCAAGTATAACTCTGCTGTTTCAGGAATATCACTCTGCACGTAGATCGTACTTTTCTCTGGGTCTAGTCCGCATGCTAGATACTCTGCCAACACCTGACGAACATTTTTCTTTAATAGCGATGCATCTGGATGAGTAGTTAGGGAATGATAATCGGCGATGAAGAAGAAGCAATTATTTACTTCCTGCATGCGTATAAAATTTTTAACTGCACCAAAGTAATTTCCCAAGTGTAAATTTCCTGTACTGCGAATACCGCTTACGACTGTTTCCATAAGTGCGAAGATAAGAAAGGTTTGGTCCCGATAGTTATTGGGATTGCGAATTTGATGATTTGATGATTTGAAAATTTGAAGATTTGAAGATGAGGCGCACCAAAAATAAAACAGGGGGCCTCCGAGCCCCCGCCCGCAATAAATTTAATCGTTCTAAAAACCACTCACAAATTTTATCCGATCTTAACTGTTTGTTGTCGGATAATTCAATTTACTAATTCATTCTTAAGAGCTTAATATTTTAACAAATCGGAATTATTATATTAGGATTAAATGAACCCTAATAAACTTAATAATAAAGAAACTTCCTTCTTTAAATCAGGGGGCCTCCGAGCCCCCGCCCACAATAAAATTAACTGATTAAAAAATAACTGCCAAATTCAAATCAATCTTAACTGTTTGTTGTCGGATAATTCAATTTACTAATTCATTCTTAAGTAATTTGCTTTTTAACAAATCCATCAATCCCAAAAAAATCAATACCCTTTTCAAAATTTTAATCCTATTTTTCATTCTTAAAATTCCTTATATTTGAACTGTGGAATCAGTAAAATTTTTTGCGAAACGAATTTGGTGCGGTTGGTTTTTTCTAACTGGATTTTTATTTTTCCTACCACTCTATCCAGTCTTCTTTATTCTATTAAGTAGAGAAAAATGGTTTCCCTATGCTTTCCGATTAAAAAAAGTTTGGGCCCACTGGATAATCATCACCTCCGGTATTTATTACAAAATTTCTTTTGAAGAAAAGCTGGATAAAAATCAAGCGTATGTAATTACACCCAACCATTCTTCTTACCTCGATATTGTTTTAGCAAACATCGCTATCCCTAATTATTTTCATTTTATGGGTAAAGCAGAGCTTAAGAAAGTTCCGCTCTTTAGAATTTTCTTCCGACGAATGAATATCTCGGTAGATAGAAGTAGTCGCAAGGATTCACTAAAAGCATTTAAGCGTGCCAACAAAGACATCGCAAAAAAAATAAGTATCGCCATCTTTCCTGAAGCAACAATCCCAGCTTGTAGCCCTGAACTTGGTAGATTTAAAAGTGGGGCCTTTCGACTAGCCATCCAAAATCAAATACCAATTGTACCAGTAGTATTTTTAGATAATTGGAAATTATTTCCTGATAGCGGCGAAAACAGATTTCTTGTTCAGCCAGGACTAGCACGAATATTAGTTTTAAAGGCTATTCCAACAATTGGATTAACAGAAAACGATGTTTCTGAATTAGAGAAAAAAGTATTTCATCTGATTGAGGAAAAACTAATTACTAATAAGGTGATTCCTGAAAAAATAATTCAATAAAAAACCCTGACATTTACGCCAGGGTATTTTTTTATAAGGTTTTCTTGAATTAAGAATTAACCGTATTGCAATGATCTTCGAATGCAGCCATTAAATTTTCTGCAATCATATCTGCTGAATGTCCTTCGATATGATGACGCTCAATAAAATGTACTAAATGACCATCTTTAAATAATGCAATGCATGGTGAAGATGGTGGATAAGGCAATGTATATTTTCTTGCCTGCGCAACCGCATCTAAATCCTGACCCGCAAAAACTGTATACAAATGGTCTGGCTTAATCTCACTTTTTTGTAAAGCTAACTTTACTCCGGGACGTGCAGCACCTGCAGCACATCCGCAAACAGAATTCATCACTAATAGTAAAGTTCCTTTGCTATTTGGAATAGCAGCATCAACTTGCTGAGCATCTCTTAACTCTGTAAATCCTACACCGGTAAGTTCTAAACGCATCGGCGCACATAATTGCTCTGGATATGGCATAATTTGATTTTTTTAAAATGTTGCACAAAGTTATGAAAGCAAATTTCATTAATGCAAGATTCCTGTAATGAATTGATAGTTTTTTTTAAATACCCCCTTTTTGCCTGAGGTAATATTGCAATATCAAATAACTAAATTATGATTACAGCATCTTCTCTTCCGATTATTAAAATCAATTACGATCATCAAATTATTGATGCTAATTTAAACGCTTTGCCCATCCTGGCTAATTGGTGCTGCACCAAAGGATCAAATATCCCAGAAGCAGTATTCAGTAAAATCCCATCACTAGAAATTGCTATGAAAACAAACACGGACAGGGAGTGTAAGTTAAAATTTGGTGATACTATAATATCGTTTGATATCATTCCGTTTATGGAAGGAGGTTATATTGGATTATATGGCTACAAAGCTGAACAGGTAGAAGTAGCCAGCTATAAAGGTCTTCGTGTGGCAGTTTAACTGTTAGACGTTAGGTTGGTTTGAAGGGAACAGCCGGCATTTTGCCGGTTGTTCTTGTTTTTACCCCCTTCTTACCCTTTGCTGTAAGATTCATGTAAGAAAATCACTGTTTTTCATCAAACTGTAATAGGCACATGCCGTTATACACCCTTGTTCGCCTGAAATAACCTTAACCATGAGAACTTTAAACTGTACAAAAACTGATTTTTATGAATTCGACAATTACGAAAAGCAAAGGGACGAACAAGCAAAGTGTTCAATCAGGACGATATGATAAGGTGATGTTGATTGATGATAACTCCATTGACTTATTCATCAATAAATCGCTCTTAGAAACCAGTGGATTTTCCACTAAAATTCAAACCTATGAATCGGCACAGGAAGCTATAGTTCAGCTGAGCATTTGTCCAGTTGACGAACTTCCAAATGTCATTTTCTTAGATATTATGATGCCTGGCATGGATGGTTTTGAATTCTTAAACGCATTCGAAAAATTGCCTCAAGAAGTAAGAAATCATTGCAAAGTTATCATGTTATCTACTTCTGAAAGCTTTAAAGACTTGAATAAAGCCAATAGCAATCGCTTTGTAAAGAAATTCTTGAATAAGCCTTTATCACAGGATATCATTGATGCGATCAACGTGTAGTTATCGCTTACTCCTAAAATAGTTTACAATTATCTCGCTGCACTCATCGGCTAATACTCCTTGGACGTATTCGGTCTGTGGGTGCAACTTTATTCCCTGACTTAAGAATCCCCTTTTCTCATCCTTGGCACCTACTACAATTCGATCGATTTGCGTCCAGTAGGAAGCCCCACTGCACATCGTGCAAGGCTCTAAGGTCACGTACAAAGTACATCCTTTAAGGTATTTCCCTCCAATCGCTTCAGCCGCCGCAGTGAAAGCCATCATCTCCGCATGAGCGGTTACATCATTCAGCCTTTCAACCATATTGTGCGAACGCGCAACTATTCTTCCATTGGCAACAATCACAGCCCCTATCGGAACTTCATCCGCAGCTAAGGCCTTTCCAGCTTCTGCCAATGCGTGGCGCATAAAATATTCGTCGTCTAAAATCACAGGTTAAAATTATTAAATTTATTGATGGTAAGTTCTAAACAATACACCTTGAAAAACTAATTTAAATAACCTCAATTCATGTGTTTTAAAAGTTTGATTAAATTAATTTTGTAGAGATGGCTAAAAAGGTAGTACAGTTTTTAGATTTTGAAACAGAATATGATTTTCTGCTTTTAGGAATTTATTGCGCCTATCGCGACTATCGACTTTGCTTTGAATTAAATCTTGCACTGGAATTATCATTTGAAAAACAAGATGATTTCGAAATTCAAGTGGAAAAGAAAGGATCTGCAGGACAGTTCCCAATCTTTTTAGCAGAAAATAATGATGGTGAACAATTTTTTGTGATTGGAAACAAAGGCAACAACGGATTTCTGATTACAGAATTGAAACAAGTGGATTATTTCCTTCTTGTTCGAAATAACACCAGATATACAACGAGTGAACTTTTAACAGAAAAAATAAAATTAATTAATATCGTCAGCAGCGTTCAGGAATATTTTCCGGATGAATTAAAATCAGGCGACTTATTCCTATACATCGAAAAAAAAGCAGAGAAAACTACATCTACACATGACTAAAGAACCAAACAAAACAAAAATTGTTGCCACCATAGGACCAGCTTGCATGGACCTTTTCACACTTGAAAGAATGATTTTATCAGGTGTAAATATCTGTCGCTTGAATGGATCACATGGTGATCACGCAATGATGCAGAAAATAATTGACAACGTTCGATTGCTAAATGAAAAGTTAAATACGCATATTGCTATTTTATTCGACTTGCAAGGACCAAAAATCAGAATTGGAGATATCCTCGAAGGAAGCTTCACGCTAAGTAATGGAAGCGAACTAATGTTAACGCCTCAGCAAGTAGAAGGAAATGCTGAACAAGTATTTATTAAATATCCGCAATTTCATAAGGATGTTAAGGTTGGCGATTTTGTTTTGATTGATGACGGAAAATTAGAATTGCGCATTGAAGAAATTTTAGCTGACGAACGCGTAAGAACTAAGGTTATTCATGGAGGAGTTTTATCATCTCGTAAAGGTGTTAACTTACCCAACACCGAAATCTCTTTACCTAGTTTAACAGAAAAAGATAAAGCTGATTTATTATTTGCTTTAGAAAATAATGTTGAATGGATCGGACTATCATTCGTGCGAAAAGCACAAGATGTAATTGAGCTGAAAGAAATAATTAAAGCCCATAAGAAACATTCGAAAGTAGTGGCGAAAATTGAAAAGCCAAGCGCGGTTAATTTTATCGATGATATTATTGATGTGTCTGATGCTATCATGGTGGCACGTGGTGATCTAGGAGTAGAAATGGCCATGGAAAAAGTACCGATGATTCAAAAGATGATTGTGCAAAAAGCAAATCAGAAAGCAAAGCCCGTTATCATCGCAACGCAAATGATGGAAAGTATGATTTCAAATTATCGGCCTACACGTGCCGAAGCTAATGATGTTGCCAATGCTGTTTACGATGGTGCTGATGCGTTAATGCTTAGCGGAGAAACATCAGTAGGAAACTTCCCTATTGAAACAGTGCAAGCAATGCAAAAAATTATCAGCGAAGTAGAAAAAAATGATTCTATTTATTTTAAATCAGCTCCGCTAAATAAAAAGTCGTTGAACTTTATTCCTGAATCTATTTGTTTGAATGCTTGTGAGATGGCACGACATGCAGATGCAAGAGCAATCATTGCCATGACGCATAGTGGTATGACGGCTTTTAGAATTGCAGCGCACCGACCGAAATCAAATATTTATATTTTTACAGATAATCGTTCTTTACTAAACACACTGAGTTTGTTATGGGGAGTTCGAGGATTTTATTACGATAAATATGAGAGTACCGATAATACTGTTCAGGAAATAAAAGAATACTTAAAAGATAAACAACTGATTGAAGCGGGTGATTACATTATCAATGTAGCAAGCACACCACTTCATGCAAGAGCAACAGCCAATACAATCAAACTAACCTGTATCCAATAATCATGAATATTGAATCACTAAAAAAGATTTGTGAAATCCCTGGCGCACCAGGACATGAACACAGAATTCGCGAACACGTAATTGAAGAATTAAAAAAAATAAACGTTGAAATTTCCATTGATAAAATGGGCAATGTAACAGCACTCGTAAAAGGGAAAGAACCTAAGCGTGCAATGGCCGCTGCTCATATGGATGAAATTGGTTTCATCGTAACACATATTGATGATAAAGGATTCGTTCGCTTCAATACGTTGGGCGGATTTGACCCAAAGACATTAACAGCTCAACGCGTAATTGTACACGGTAAAAAAGATATCATTGGTGTGATGGGATCAAAGCCTATTCATATCATGACGCCTGAAGAAAGAACAAAAACGGCTCAGTTGACAGATTACTTTATCGACTTAGGACTACCAAAAGAAGAAGTTGAAAAGCATATTAGTATAGGTGATGCCGTTACACGCGAGCGAGAATTGATTGAAATGGGCAATTGCGTGAATTGCAAATCGATTGATAATAGAATTTCTGTTTTCATTCTATTGGAAACGTTAAAGAAACTTGACAACACTATTCCTTACGACTTCTACGCAGCATTTACAGTGCAGGAAGAAGTTGGTATTCGTGGAGCATCTGTTGCAGCACATCATATCGAACCTGACTTTGCATTTGGATTAGATACTACGATTGCATTTGACACTCCTGGTGCTCGTCCACATGAAATGGTAACTGAGTTAGGAAAAGGCGCAGCGATTAAAATCATGGATTCAAGTACCATTTGCGACACACGCATGATTGCATTTTTGAAGAATACTGCCGATAAGCATTCGATTAAATGGCAACCAGAAATTCTTCCTGCAGGAGGAACGGATACTGCTGCACTACAACGCAATGGTAAAACAGGTGCAATCGCTGGAGCTATTTCTATTCCTACCAGACATATTCATCAGGTAATTGAGATGGCAGATAAAACAGATATTCAAAACTGTATTGATCTTTTAACAAAAGCAATTCAGGAACTCGATCAACATGATTGGGGAATGATGGGCAAAATTAATTAGAGTCCTAATTATATAATCTGAAGGGATGAAGTATACCACTTCATCCCTTTTTTATTAACTATTAGATCGTATCGCCTCCACTGGATCTAACCTCGAAGCCTGATAAGCGGGAACTAATCCTGAAATAACACCGACTATAACGGATACGGATAGCCCCAAAACAATATTACCAGCACTTAATGGTAAATTGAGTCCTGCATATTTACCCGCAATGGTTCCGAGGTAAACGAGGAATAAACCAATGAGTCCGCCTAAAACACAAAGGAATACCGACTCTGATAAAAACTGAAACAGAATAAAAAAGTTCTTTGCGCCTAATGATTTTTGAATTCCGATAATGGTAGTTCTTTCTTTCACTGATACGAACATAATATTAGCAATACCAAAACCCCCAACAAGAATACTAAAACTTCCGATAATCCATCCTGCTTTAGTAAGCATTGCAAATAAACTATTCAGCTGATTAGAAATTAATTTTGTCTCGTTCAAAGCAAAGTTATCTTCTTCTGCGGGACGCAAACGACGAATAGAACGCAAGTTTCCTTTTAACTCATCCATTAACTGTCCGTTGGAAATACCTGGCTTGCCTTTCACCATAATGCGTGGCTCTAACTGATCGCTTCTGATATCTAAAAAGCGACGTGCGAAATTTACAGGCACCATCACCGATTTATCTTTTGAGTTCCCCAACATACTTTCCCCCTCTTTAACAAAAACACCAATCACAATAAACTTTCTTCCTTTCACAGTGATACTTTTTCCGACAGGATCCACATTAGGAATTAATGTAGAAGCTACATCGGCACCAATGATGGCTACAGGCGAACCAGCAGAAGATTCATTCTCGGTAAAATAACGACCGTTAGATAAATTGATCGTATATAGCTTTTCATAATCGTGAGAAACCATATCGACCGTTGCACTTTCAACTGCATTTTTTCCTGATTTCACTGTTACATCGTTCGCCGTTGCGCTGAAGGCAAAACTTTCTCCTAAGGCGCTACGTTGCTTCAGCAATTCCATTTCTTTGTAGTTGGCTGTTGGACGCACCCAATATTTCCACCACGGAAAATCCTTCCCAAACTCCCACGGCCATTTCTCAACGAATACCACATTACTCCCCATCTCATTTACGCTGCTACGAATTTTATTTTCTAATCCATCTACCGCAGTAAAAACAGCAATGATGGCAAAAATTCCGATGGTAACTCCTAATAGCGAAAGAATAGTACGCAGCTTATTCACCACCAATGCATGAATGGCCATCAGCACGCTCTCGCGTAAAAGTCGTAGGTAAATTTTCATTGGGGTAAAGGTACGATAGTTTGATTAGGTAAGGGGCATAGAGTTCAATAAAAACAATATCTATGGTTTGTTCTACAGGTTGTTAATAACCATCATTACATCGGCTATCACAATTCCCCATTTTTATTATTTTTAAAATATGAAAACAAAACTCCAATTTTTAACTACACTATTTTTCATTGTTTTTTGCAATGGAAATTTGTTTGCGCAGCAAATAGGTCATACTACATTTACCTATACAGATGCATCGCGAAATAACAGACAAATACAAACGGAAATTTATTATCCTGCAACAGCAGCAGGAAATAATACAGCGATTGCTCCGGGAACTTTTCCTGTGGTAGTTTGCGGACATGGATTTGTAATGACAACGAGTGCTTATCAAAATATATGGACAGCACTTGTGCCCGAAGGTTATATCGTTGCGCTCCCAACAACAGAAGGTGGATTCGCCCCCAATCATGCTAATTTCGGGCTCGACTTAAAGTTTTTGGTTAATGAAATTAAAAGCGCTGGGGCAGGAACATCAGTTCCTCCATCCTCTGTAGGAAACACCTCTGCTATTATGGGACATTCGATGGGTGGTGGATCTTCTTTTCTGGCAGCGGCTAATGATACTACTATTTCTACCATGATATCTTTTGCGGCCGCAAATACAAATCCCTCATCAATAAGCGCTGCACAGAATATTATTGTTCCTACATTAATATTTAGTGGCACCAACGATTGTGTAGCTCCTCCAGCGCCGCAACAAGATATTATGTATGATTCAACAAGTGCTGCTTATAAAACTCAGATTTATATTTCAGGTGGTGGACATTGTTATTTTGCTGATAATAATTTTAATTGCTCATTTGGTGAAGCGACCTGCTCCCCTTCTCCAACAATTACTCGCACCCAACAACAATCTGCAACAGCTGATTTTTTAAAATCGTGGTTAGCCTACTATCTGAAAGGTGATTGTAATAAAGCACAGGAATTTCAAGACTCACTCGCTTTAAGTGCAAGAATTACTTATCGCCAAAGCCAATCGATTGCATGTACATCATCAAGCATAGAAAATATTTCTTCGGATAATATTTTTTCTGTTTATCCCAATCCTGCGAAAAGCATCATTAACGTAAAAGTAAATTCAAAAGCAGTAGATACATTTTATACAATCAATGATATTGCTGGTAGAATTGTTTTACGTGGAAAAGTGGATGCAGAAAATATAACGATTGCAGTTGATCAGTTATCTGCAGGATTATACATTTTAAACCTGAAAAATAAATCACAACAGCAATTCAAAATAATTAAAGATTAAATGCTGAACTAATTTCTTAATAATACCTAATAAAAAAATCCCCGCTAACGCAGGGATTTTTTATTTACTCAGAAATTATTTTCTTATTTCTTATCTTGCGACATTAATTTGCCTAAATATTTAGCGTTTACCCTTCAATAAAAGTAAAAAAGGTTTTACAACTTTTTGGTAACAATACTTTAAAGTAATAGCTTTGTTTGACGCGTAAATAATCATCTACTACTAGCCATTAGTGGCAGTATAGTAAGTAAGCAAGTAAGAAATAATCAAGCAGTTAGGCGAACATAAATGAACGAAACCATATACAATGACAAAGAAAAAAACGCCATTCGATTTTCTGACTTTAAAAAGTTAGAAACAGATTGTCCGTTCGCTGGCTTGGGAGTAAAATATGTGGCTTCCGGTGAAGAAATTTATTATGCCAACAACAAAAAATACAATGTCAAAGTTGGAGAATACATTATTGGAAATGAGTTTACCAAATCACTGGTTAAAATTAACAGCGAAGAATCGGTTCAAGGACTTTGTATCGATATTTCATCTGAAATAATTTCAGAAGTAGCAGAATTTCACGATCTCAATGGTTCGGAGTTGAAAGAGTTCTTACTCTCCGATCAGTTTTTCGTCAACAGATACAATGTTAAAAATACCAGCTTGGGTTATACACTATACGATATTAACCAAAAGATTAAATCAGGAACATTTACTAATGATTTGCAACAAAACGAGTTGTTTTATAGTCTTGCAGAATCCATTATTACCGACCAACGTTTTGTGTTTGATCATTTGACAAAACTGGATTTTAAAAAGAACTTAACTAATGAAGAAGTTTTTAGAACAGTACTCAATGCCAAATCATACATTGATGAAAATTTAACCGCGAATCTTTCGTTGGAAAACATTGCAATCCAAACAGGAATTTCAAAATATCACTTTATTCGTGTTTTTAAATCAGCTTTCGGTATTTCGCCCTATCAATATCAAAACCGAAAACGACTTGAACTAGCTAAATCAGACTTAGCACAAGGAAATGATATCTTTTTTACCGCAATTCTTTATGGATTTGCTGATGTCCCAGCTTTCTCAAAAGCATTTAAACAGCAATTTGGACAAACTCCAGGATCGATAAGAAAAAGCAATTTTTGACAAATGAAACTACGAATGATGTTTTTTCTTTGAAACAAAAATTTTTAATGTTTCGAAAACTATCCTTACTCGTCCTATTCATTATTTCTCTTGATGTTAATGCTCAGCTACAGCGTAAGCCTATTTGGGGCGCACGAATGGAATACGTTTCGGAAAATGGTAGTGCTGGATGTAAAGTGCAAAAAGTGTCGAGAGGGACAAGTGTTGCGTTAAAATTACAAGAAAAAGATCTTGTTTTAAAAATAGGAGATTCCAACTTTACATCTACAAACGATTTCATTAATTTATTTTTAAACTACTTGCCTAATCAAGAAGTTAAACTAACAGTACTGCGCGACAAAAAGAAAATAACTTTAAAAGCAAAAGCTGTTGCTCGTCCTTTTGAAACAGATGATAATGCAACCGTAATTTATGATGAGGCCTCCTATAAAAATGGACAATTGCGTGTTATTATCAATAAACCGTTTAAAGAAAATAAAATGCCTGCTATGTTATTCATTCCAGGATATACATGCAGCAGTATCGATGATTTGCCAAATAACCATCCTTACAAACGTATTGTGGATGCTTACGTAGATGCAGGTTATGTAACATTACGTATTGAAAAAAGCGGATTAGGCGATAGCAAAAACACACCACCCTGCGAGTCGTGTGATTTACTGGATGAAATTGAAAATTTTGAGTCCGGGTTAAAAAAATTAAAGTCACTACCATATGTCGATACCAATCAAATTATCGTTGTTGGACATTCGATGGGTGGAATTATAGCACCAGCAATTAGTGCTAAACATCAAGTTGCAGGTGTTGTTGTTTATGGTACAACTGCTAAATCGTGGTTTGAATATCAAATCGAAATGTACCGCGTACAAAATGCATTAGCAGGAATGAATCCGATTGAAGTAGAGCAATCCGTAATAGAACAATACGATTTGAATTATCGCTACTTCGTAAAGAAAGAGAAACTCGAAGATCTTGCCAAGGATCCAAATATTGATAGTGTTTTACGCGCTACTTGGGAATACGATGGTAAAGGGAAAATTTACTCTCGAAACGCAGAGTATTGGAGACAGATACAAGATTATCCGCATTTAGAAAATTGGAAAAATACGACTGCAAAAGTTTTAGTTCAATTTGGCGAATCCGATTTTCAAGCATTTTCAAAAAGCGATCATCAGCAGATTGTAAATACGGTGAATCATTTTCATCCTGGTAATGCTACATTAATGACATATCCATCGACTGATCATTATTTTGCTAAATCAGGATCTATGCAAGAGGCATATGACAAGTTTACGAATGGCAAAATTCAACAGTTATTCGATGAGTATAACAATGAAGTTGGATTATCTGCTGTAAGATGGAGCAATGAAATTTTATCAAAAAAGAATACCGTTAAACATTCAGAAAATGGTTGGAAAAAATTAAGTACTGATAGCTATCCAGGAAAGCAAGATGATATTACGTTCATCAATGAAATGGAAGGTTGGTATGTAAACGGCTATGGTAGTATTTATCATACGCAAAATGGCGGAACAACTTGGGAAAAACAATTGGAATTAAAAGGAACATTTTTTCGCTGCATTGCTTTTGTTGATAGTTTACGAGGATTTGCAGGAACGGTTGGCACTGACTACTTTCCAAATGTTACGGATACCATTCCGTTATATGGGACTAACGATGGTGGTAAAACATGGAGTCCTGTAAATTACAAAGGGCCCTATGTAAAAGGACTTTGTGCTATTGAAGTTGTTAAAGAGCAATTCATCAATCATGGAAAAACTGATTACAAAATTCATATTTATGCAGTTGGTCGCGTTGGAAGTCCTGCAAATAGAATGGTGTCGCACGATGGTGGTTTAAGCTGGACATCATATAGTATGAACAACGATTGTAAAATGCTTTTTGATATAAAAATGTTAGATAAGAATACTGGTTATGTTTGTGCAGCAACTGATGAAGATATTGAGAAATCAAATGCACTTATTTTAAAAACCATCGATGGAGGAATAACCTGGAAAAAAGTGTATCAATCCAATAGACCATATGAAACAACATGGAAGATTTCGTTTCCATCTGATAAGGTTGGTTATGTAACAATTCAATCATACAATCCTGATTCGTTAGCAAAACAACAACGCATTGCTAAAACAATTGATGGAGGTGAAACCTGGAAAGAAATCAATCTAGTTGAAGATGCGAATGCAAGGGAATTTGGTATTGGGTTTATCGATGAAAACCACGGCTTTGTTGGCACCATGAATAGTGGTTACGAAACTAAAGATGGCGGCTTAACATGGACGCCAATTAATCTAGGAAAGGCCTGCAATAAAATCAGGATTTATAAAAATGCAAATGGGAAAATTTATTGTTATTCAATTGGTGTAGATGTGATGAAGGGAGAGTTTTAAATTATGACTACTCTAAAAATTATTAAATTAAAATCAATTTTAATTTTTACACTACTTTTGAATTGACAAAATATGATTAACAAAGACATTGAAACAATAATCTACAACTAAAAAATATCATCAATACAACTACTCAAAATATGGATTTAGTAATAAAAAATCTCAACAAGCAATATAGCAATGGTGTACATGCCATGAACGATGTAACTCTTACCATCAACAAAGGTATGTTTGGTTTGCTTGGGCCCAATGGCGCTGGTAAATCTTCTTTGATGCGCACCCTGGCAACACTTCAAAATGCTGATAGTGGCTCTGTAATGCTTGGTGATATAGATGTTTTAAACGACCAAGAATCAGTAAGGAAAATCTTGGGCTATTTGCCACAAGAGTTTGGTGTATATCCGAGAACATCGGCTGTTGACTTACTTGAACATTTAGCTATACTAAAAGGTTTTAGCAACGGCAGTGAGCGAAAGGAAATGGTCGATCAATTGCTCAACAAAGTAAATCTATATGAACATCGTAAAAAAGCGGTGAGTAGTTATAGCGGTGGAATGCGCCAACGATTTGGTATTGCACAGTGTTTAATTGGCAATCCGAAATTGGTAATTGTAGATGAACCTACAGCAGGATTAGATCCAGGTGAGCGTAATCGCTTCTATAATATCTTAAGTGAAATTGGAGAGAATATCATTGTGATTTTATCTACGCATATTGTACAAGATGTAAGAGAACTTTGCACACAAATGGCAATCATGAACAAGGGAAAAGTCTTGTTTTGTGGCAATACTGATGACGCCATACTTCAAATAAAAGGAAAAGTTTGGGAACGAAAAGTGGATAAAGATCAATTACAAGATTTTCAAACTAATTATAAAATTATTTCCAGCAAATTGGTTGGAGGAAAACCTTTAATTCATGCATTTTCTGAAAATGAATTAGGCAACGGATTTATCAAAGCGGAAGAAAATTTAGAAGATGTATTTTTCGCAAAACTGAATGAATTAGTTTAATCACCAACCAAAAAAATTATGTGGAATTTTATAAAACACGAATGGAAATATTGGCTCAGTTCGCCAATGACATGGATCTTTTTATTAATCATCACTATTTTGGTGATGGGTGCTGTATCATCTGACAGCGTCACTATTGGTGGTGGTGTAGGTAGCGTTCATAAAAATGCGCCATTTGTAATTCAAACTTATTACGGAGTTATGTCGCTCATTTGTTTGTTAATGACAACTGCATTTATGAATGCTTCAGCCAACAGAGACTTTTCAAGTGGTATGTATCAATTTGTTTTTTCATCGCCTATCAAAAAACGAGATTATTATTTCGGAAAATTTATTGGAGCTGCAAGCATAGCAGTATTGCCACTTTTAGGTGTTTCTATTGGTGCATTGATTGGACCGTTGATGCCATGGGCAGAACCAAACCGCTATGGCGACGTTGTTTGGAGCGGGCATTTGCAAGGCCTAATCACATTTGGAATTCCAAATACAATTATTGCTGCTGTACTTTTGTATTCGTTAGCCATTATTTTTCGAAGCAATATTGTTTCATTTGTTGGAGCAATGCTGATATTAGTATTGTATGCTGTATCTGCAGGATTTACTAGAGATATTGAAAAAGAATGGTTGGCAAATATTTTAGATCCATTTGGCTTTCGTCCTGAAACAATCATTTCAAAATACATGACGGTGGATGAAAAAAATGCTCATGGCGTTCCGCTAGTTGGTGCTTTATTGATTAATCGATTGGTATGGCTATCAATAAGCTTTTTGATTTTAATTGGGGCTTACTTCAAATTTTCATTCAGCGTAAAAAATGAATCAGCTAAAAAAGCAAAAACGAAGGATACAAAAATTGAATCGTTAAATAGTACTAATCGTATTTATACAGCAAACACTGCTAGTCAATTCTCGCTTTCTGCTTTGTGGTTTTTAATAAAGTTTGAAACTAAAGCAATCATTAATAACTCTACGTTCATCATCATCGTTGTTATTGGCTTAATGAATTTAGTCGCATCGTTAACAACATTTTCAGGTGGCTATGGAATAGAGCAATATCCTGTTACCTATAATGTAATTGATATCATTAGCGGTTCATTTTATTTATTCCTTATTGCCATTATTACTTTTTATACTGGTGTGTTAGTATGGAAGGAACGCGATGCGAAAATAAATGAAATACAAGACGCTACTCCTATTCAAACTTCACTGCTGTTCGTTTCGAAATTAGCAGCTATCATTTTTTCGATTGCCTTGATTTTGTCTTGCACAATATTAATTGGCATAATCGCACAAGCATGTATGGGATATCATCGTTATGAAATTGATGTATATGTTAAATCCTTGCTAGTAAAAGATTTACTTTCTTTCTCTTTCCTTGTAATCATTTCTTTGTTTTTCCATTACCTAATCAACAATCGCTATATCGCTTACTTCGCATTTGTAGCCTTTGTTATTTTGAATTCATTTATTTGGGGTGTTTTAAAAATCAATTCTAATCTTGTAAAATTTGGAGGAACTCCCACTGTTACCTATTCCGACATGAATGGATTTGGTCCGTTTGTACCTTCAAGTATATGGTTCAATATTTATTGGACAATTGCTTCTGTGTTGATTGGCTTTGTAATTTTTTCATTCTATATACGAGGTAAAGAAACTGGCTTTAGACATCGACTTGTAAACTCAAAATATTTGTTGACCAAAAATAAAATCGCCATTGGCTTATGTGCAATTGTGTTCGTGCTGTGTTGCAGTTTCATGTATTACAATACTAAAGTGGTAAACGAATATACTTCTGGTCAAGAGCAAGAAAACGATCAAGTTGATTATGAAAAAAAGTATAAAAAATATGAGACCTTGGTTCAGCCACGTTTCTATAAATACAATTACAATATCGATTTGATGCCATACGAGCGCAGCATGAGTGCCAATGTAGAAGCTTGGGCAAGAAATATTTCTAATCAACCGATAACTGAATTACATTTTACAATGCCTCAGGTACCTGATTCAGTAAAAATATTAATCGAAGGCAGCAAATTAAAATTGAATGATAGTCGATTAGGATATCGCATATATACGTTAGTAAAACCTTTGCAACCCAACGATTCAATCATGATTAAATTTGATGTGAGTCGTATCACCAAAGGATTTGAGAACGAAGTAACATTTACGCAACTTACGCAAAATGGAACATTCTTTAACAACAGAGATATATTACCCACTTTTGGCTATGAAAACGCATATGAAATAAGCGATAAAAATAAGCGTATAAAATTAAAGTTGCCTCCTCGATTACGCATGCCTAAATTGAATGAACAAGATTTAAAAGCAAGAGCAAATACATATATCAGCAACTGTTCTGACTGGGTGGAATTAAACACAACTATCAGTACCACTAAAGACCAAATAGCAATTGCTCCTGGCAGTTTAATTAAGTCTTGGGAGGCTAATGGCAAAAAATATTTCAATTATCAGCTCGAACAAAAATCATTGGATTTCTATTCGTTCATTTCGGCGAAATATGAAGTAAAAAGAAAACGTTGGAATGGAATTGATTTGGAAGTTTATTATATCAAAGAGCATGAATACAATGTATCCAACATGCTCAATAGTTTACAAAAATCAATTGACTACTACACGAGCAATTTTGGGAAGTATTACCACAAGCAATGTAGAATTATTGAGTTCCCACGTTATGGAAGTTTTGCGCAAGCATTCCCAGGTACTATGCCTTATAGCGAAGGAATTGGTTTTATCATTGATGAAAGAAACGTTACTAAAGATGATATTGACCAAGTGTTCTATGTGGTAGCGCATGAAATGGCACATCAATATTGGGCGCATCAACTATGTGGCGCTAATATGCAAGGTAGTGAAATGATGAGTGAAGGATTTGCACAATATTCTGCTTTGATGGTTATGGAAAAAGAATACGGCAAGGATAAAATGAAGAAGTTTTTGAAGTACGAAATGGATGGTTATTTAAGAGGAAGAAGCAGTGAGTTTGAAGCAGAAAGACCTTTAATTAAAACAGAATCGCAACAGTATATTCATTATCAAAAAGCGAGTGTAGTTATGTACTATTTAAAGGAAATGATTGGCGATAAGAAAGTGAATGAAGCCTTAAAATCCCTGATAGATTCTTTTGCATACAAGCAACCACCCTATCCAACATCAATTTCAGCTGTGAATGCTTTTAGAAAAGTAACACCTGATAGCCTACAATATCTAATTGATGATATGTTTGAAAACATCACTATTTTCTCCAACAGAACAATAGACACAAAGTATAAAAAGGTAGGTCAAGAATATGAAGTTACAATAACAACTACATCTGAAAAGTTCAGAGCTGATTCTTTAGGAAATGAAAAAAATAGAATTTTGAATGATTATATTGATGTGGGCATCTTCGCAGAGCCAAGTAATAAAAATAACTTGGGTAAAGTTCTAGTTTATCAACGCATGAGAATAAATAAAAAAGATAACACTTTTGTATTTAGAACGAAAGAAAAACCATATCAAGCAGGTATTGATCCATACAACTATTTAATTGATCGAATTCCAGATGATAATATTAAGAAGCTGGAGGAATTGTAGGTTATTTTTAAAGCGACATTTAAAAAAGTAATTAGAAAATAAATAAAAAATAATTTCCACTTTTAAATACAGTAATTCACAAATAGAAATAGTGTAAACTTAGTTATTAAAGCTCAATAAAAAATCCCCGCTAACGCAGGGATTTTTTATTTACTCAGAAATTATTTTCTTATTTCTTGTCTTCCGACATCAACGTATCCATGCCCATCATCTGACGCATTGTTTTTTGCATTCCTTCAGGAGAGCCATCTAAGAATAAAACATTTCCTTTTCCGTACTCTGCAAAATTCTTAATTGCTTCTGTCCACATCGAAAACATAATCATCGATGTATCAAGATTTGCCTGTTGCATTTCACGCGCTGCATTCTGCATACCCTTAGCCACCTCTTCTCTAAACAACGCAACTCCTTGTCCGCGTAACTGCGCAGCCTCACGCTCTGCTTGCGCTGCAATTTTAATTGCGTTACCTTCTGCTTCTGCCGATTTTGTTTTAGTAATTAATAAAGCTTGTCCTTCGTTTTCAGCTGCTGCCTTTAAATTGTTAGAAGCAACCACTTTACTCATCGATACCATTACTGCTTCATCAAATGTAATATCGTTGATTTGTAAATCTTGTAAGTGATATCCCCACTCTTCAATCACATTATCAATTTGCTCTTTTACGTGATCTACGATTTCACGACGAAGTCCTAATACTTCCGATTGCTTTTTAGTAGCAACGAAAGCACGAATGTTTCCTTCGATAGTTCTGATTAATGCTTGCATTAAATTCTTTTCATCGATGAACTTAAATGCTACTTTCTTGATTGTCTCTTCATCGCTATCGATAACCGAAAATAAAATCATCGATTTAAAATACACATTCGCTTGATCGACAGTTACCGCCTGAAACTCTAACTCGACTGAACGATTCTGAGTAGAAATTCTTTTGAATACTGTTTCGATGAAAGGAATGATAAAATTTAAACCCGGACGAATAATTCGCTGATATTTCCCGAAGATGGTGATTACGGAAACATTTCCTTGCTGGACTGTTCTCAAGCCCATGAATAGAATCACTACGATTCCAATAATAATTGCAGTTGACATATGATAAATATTAAATTAATTCCATTTTAGTGTTCCAATCATTTTCATGATATCTTCCCTTGCATATTTAATGGCAGGAGCTAAACTATCGGCATTAGGAGCTGCATTAAAATAAAGTGCACCTCTTAAAAAATGATTAGTACTATCCGTTACAAAAAACTGAATTGGGGATGCTGCATCTCCTCCTATTTCATAAAGTATCCCTCCTACATTGTCATTTACTTTCAATACGCTTTCATTGATTGAACTTGCCCGAGAAGTATGCTTGTATACTAATGTGCGTGTATCCTCTGCGTATTTATTAAAATCACCATTCAATTTTTTATACGTCAAATAAATCTGTCCGTTTAACTTAGGCATTACGATATAATACCAAAAAGGCTCTGATAAACTATTGGTATCAGGAATAGCTACTGCTGTTGTTGAAATATCGAATGAATAAGGACAATTGGCAGGTTTAAATTCCTTGTAAGCATGTGCAGGCAATGTAATTCGATAATATCCTTTTGGCTTCGGAACTCCATTGTCTTCATTATCGCCACAAGAAATAATTACCAATGCTAAAAAAACAAGTACAACAAGCTTCTTAAAATTCATTGCACAAAGATGCAAAAAGAAAGGCATCCGAAGATGCCTTGAAATAAAATCTTAAAAAGGTTCAATCGAGCCTTGATCAGTTATAGGTGGCTCTTCTAGTCCGTGATTAGCGTCATGATTATTGTTTTCGTTTTCACGCTTGCTCAACATTGTCATATTTTCGGCAATAATTTCAGTAGCATATTTTTTTACCCCATCTTTTTCCCAACTGCGTGTACGCAATTTGCCTTCAATAAAAATCATATGTCCTTTCCGTAATTTTAGCTTTTCGGCTGCTTCTGCCAAACCACGCCACAGAACAATATTATGCCATTCGGTTTGATCCTGGCGCTGTCCATCCTTGTTCTTAAAATACTCAGTGGTTGCCAATGGAAACTTCGCTACCATTATACCACCTTCCATGTGTCTGAACTCAGGGTCTTTTCCTAAGTTACCGATTAAAAATACTTTGTTTACTCCCGACATAATATATAGTTTGATAGTTTTCTAAATTACTATGTTCGGCTTGGCTGTGTATAGCAAATATATGCTAATTAGTTAAATGAAAAAACAAATTTCAACTCGATTTGAAAATATGACAATTAAGTGTATACACTCATTACTAGTCCTCGCTCTCGAGGTATTTAACAATTAACTGAGGCATTCCATAATCACCTAGTTGGCTCCATGGAACCTTTATCATGTTAGCGTCTTTAGCGGTTGAAACACTTTCCATATTTATCCACCAAAACTTAGCAAAAATTACTTGATGTGATAAAACGTGTTTTACAATAGCGCTTGACTTGACCATTTTATGCGAATTGGTATTTAAGTAATTGGCAACTTCTGATTTAGAAAGATCCAGCTTGTTTTTATTCTTTGTCGCTGACTCTATCAACGGAAATTGATACAACCCTTGCCAGATATCCTTTCCCTCTCTTTTCTGAAGGATGGTATTTTTTTCGTCTGACAGGATAATAAAATCAAAATAACGGTTTCGTGTTTTTGTCTTTTTTGACTTAACAGGATATTCACTTACGGTATTGGTCGCAAAGCTCTGACAATATTGATTAAAAGGACAAACGGAACAATCGGGGTTGGAAGGTTTGCACTGCATAGCGCCGAACTCCATCATTGCCTGATTAAACATTCCGGGATTGGATTTATCAATTAACTCATTAGCAAGCACAAAAAACTCTTTCTTCCCATTGGTAGAATCGATGGGGGTATTAATTGCAAATATTCTGGAAAGGAAACGGTAAACATTTCCATCGACAACGGCATGAGGTAAATTAAAAGCGATGGAACCAATGGCGGCTGCAGTATAATCTCCTATTCCCTTTAGAGCACGTATTTGCTCATATTGATCAGGGAAAATTCCATTGTATTCATCTCTCACCACTTTGGCAGCGTCGTGTAAATTCCTTGCACGGGAATAATATCCGAGCCCTTGCCATAGACGCAAAACCTCTCGTTCATCTGCATTGGCAAGGTCGGTTACCTTTGGGAAGTTTTCCATAAACCGGAGCCAGTAAGGCATTCCCTGCTCGACCCTTGTTTGTTGTAAAATCACTTCCGAAAGCCAGATCGCATAAGGGTCATTTGTCCTTCTCCAGGGCAAATCACGCTGGTTAATGCGGTACCAATCCATTAAAATTTGGCTTAAATCCATGATTTATATTGTAAGGGGCTCAAAAATAAAGAATTAATATTTTGTATTTCAATCATAAAGCCTATCTTTGCAGCCCCTAAACGAGAATTAACAATTTAAACATATTGTCATTATGACTAAAGCAGAATTAGTAAACGAAATTTCAACTAAAACAGGTATTGAGAAAGTTGCGGTTCAACAAACTATTGAATCGATGATGAAAGTGGTACGTAACTCATTAATCAACGATGAAAACGTATACTTAAGAGGATTTGGAAGTTTTATCGTTAAAAAACGTGCAAAGAAAACTGGTCGTATTATTACAAAAAATGCAACTATTATCATCCCTGAGCATTATATCCCGGCTTTCAAGCCTGCTAAAACATTCACTGAGCGCGTTAAAACAGCACACGTGAAGAAATCAGAAGGATAATAAATGAAAGGAAATCATTTGCATTTAATAATTATTGGAGCTGCTTTAGTACTTACCGGAGTTATTTACACTATGCCTTCTCAGGTTAATGTAAAGGGAGAAAGCAAAGAGGGTCCTGCAAAAACAGATGCAAATGGTTTTAGTGAGGGTGAAATATTAAATCAAGCGAAAGCTTTACTGGACAGCAACCAGTCGAAAAAACTAGCGTTCTTTGAGACAGCAGTAAAAAATAATGGAGAGCGAGACACAGCAGTGCTCGATCAAATGGGAAGATTTTGGGACCAGGCTGGATTACCTGCAGCAGCAGCCATCTGGTTTGAAAAGAAATCAGCTCTTTTGAAGTCAGAACAAGGTTATCTTGACGCTGCCTACCGTTATTTTGATGCATTTAAAATGACAGAGGATTCATTATTTAGAACCTTGATGGTAAAGAAAGCAATGGAAAACTATCAACTTGTTTTAGATAAAAACCCTTCGAACTTAAATGCTAAAACAGATTTAGGAGTTTGTTATGCCGAAGGATCTGCGGAGCCGATGAAAGGAATTATGCTTCTTCGTGAAGTAGTTTCAGCGGACCCAAATCATGAAATGGCCCAGTTCAATTTAGCTATGTTATCGATTAAATCAGGTCAGTTAGATAAAGCAATCGACAGGTTAAATACAGTATTAAAGATTAACCCTAAAAGAATCGACATTTATTTCTACCTTGGACAAGTATATGCTTCGAGTGGAGATAATTCAAAGGCGATTGAAAGCTACAACAACTTCGTCACTAAAACAGACGATCCTAATGCAGCTGCTGAAGTAAAAAAAATGATGACAGCACTTGAAAAAAGCCCTGCTTAAAAACTGAATAAATTATAATTCTAACAGAATAAAAAAATATTATTATGCCTTCAGGTAAAAAACGTAAGCGCCATAAAATGGCAACCCACAAACGTAAAAAGCGTCTTAGAAAAAACCGTCATAAGAAGAAGAAATAATCTGTAATAACAGGTTATTTCAAACAACAGATTCTGCTCTAATTTTTTTAGGGCTTTTCTGCTTTGTATGACTATGGACATTCAATTTATCTGTCCGTATTGTTTGTATATTCTAAATTTTAACCAGCTTTTTCTGATTGAACAGTGAATTAATTATTGATTCTTCTTCAACCGAAGTGACTATTGCTTTGGTGGAAGAGAAGCGTCTCGTAGAGCTCAACAAAGAGAAAAAAGAAAATAATTTCTCGGTTGCGGATATCTATTTGGGACGTGTTAAGAAACTCATGCCTTCATTGAACGCAGCTTTTGTTGACATTGGCTATGAGAAGGATGCTTTCTTACACTACCTTGATCTTGGTCCACAGGTGCAGTCGCTACTAAAGTTTATGCGTAGCACAGTTAATGGTAGCCAGCCGCAATCATTATTGAATAACTTCGAGCTAGAAGCCGACATTAACAAGGCAGGTAAAATAGGTCAGATTCTTTCTCCAAACATGAATCTGATCGTTCAAATTGCGAAAGAGCCAATCTCGACAAAAGGTCCTCGTATCACTTCCGAAATTTCTCTTGCAGGAAGATACGTTGTATTAGTTCCTTTTTCGGATGTCGTTTCGATTTCTCAAAAGATTAAAAGCAGTACCGAACGCCAACGCTTAAAGCGATTGGCCATGTCGATCAAGCCTCGCAACTTTGGAATTATTGTAAGAACTGTCGCTGAAGGTAAAAAAGTAGCGGATCTTGATGCTGATATCCAAGATCTATGTTCGCGCTGGCAAGCAATGCACGAACAGCTAAAAACTGTTCAGGCTCCTGTTAAAATTTTAGGAGAGATGAATAGAACTTCTACTATTCTTCGTGATTTATTAAATCCAAACTTTAATAGTATTCAAGTGAATGATGTTTCATTAGCTGAAGAAATTAAAAGTTATATCCGCAGTATTGCTCCTGATCAGGTAGATATTGTAAAGCTTTATAAAGGCAAACTACCAATTTTTGAAAACTTTGGAGTAGACAAACAAATAAAAGGCTTGTTCGGTAAGACGGTAACGTTAAGTGGTGGTGCCTATTTAATTATTGAGCACACCGAAGCGCTACATGTGATTGATGTCAATTCAGGAGGCAGAAATAAAGGTGCTCAGGACAATCAAGAGTCGAGTGCTTTAGCCGTAAACATTGCTGCCGCAAAAGAAATTGCTCGTCAGTTGCGCTTGCGCGATATGGGTGGAATCGTGGTAATCGATTTTATCGATATGAAGAATACACTTCATCGTAAAGAGTTATTCGACACTTTACGCGATGAGATGAAATTAGATCGTGCGCGTCATACTATTTTACCAGCAAGTAAATTTGGATTGATTCAATTAACTCGTGAACGTGTACGTCCTGTTACCAATATTATCACCGTTGAGAAATGTCCTACATGCGATGGTAGTGGTGAAATAAAAGCTTCTATCCTTTTAATTGACGATATCGAAAACAACATTCGTTATTTATGTCAGGAGCAGAACGAGAAATCACTTACGTTACATGTTCATCCTTACCTGGCAGCTTACTTAAAGCAAGGGAAGTATACGTTTAACTCATATCAATGGAAGTGGTTTAAGAAATATAAAAAGTGGATTGCTATCGATCCTATTTCAGCACTTCATTTTATGGAGTATCATTTTTTCAATAATCAAGGAGAAGAAATTAAACTTTAATTTCTTTGTTCCGCAATTATAATTGGCTTACGGATTTTTTGTAGTTGTCCTTGATCAGAAATTATTTCCGCATACAAAATATAAATTCCTGAAGGCAAAACACGATTGCGTTCGTCCGTTCCATCCCAGATTAGTTTATCATTACTGCCAATTAAATCTGCATTTAATAATTGCTTGATTTTATTTCCGTTTAAATCAATAATTAGAATAGATGACCATCCTCCACCGATATTCGAATTAATTTCAATCAGTGTATGATCATCAAAGCCATCGTTATCAGGAGAGAAAACGGTTGGAGTTATGCTAATAATTGTTTCTTCTTTTGAACCATCAATGGCCTGCGAATTTTTTAATGTTGGCGTTGCATAACCTGATGCATAAGAGGCGCTACTCCAGTTTTCATCATTAGAAGTTGAAACATCAGCGCTTATTCGTTCGAGAGAAACTCCTTCGTTAATAGTTAGTAATTGTGAATGTTGTTTTTCAAAATATTTGAGTTCATCAATAACAACTGCAGCGGCATCCAAAAACAAAATACTTCCTTCATCATCATTCATTACTGGCAATTCATAAAACATCGATTTACTAATTTGTGCTGATGGATAACAATTAAAATAGTTGTCGTTGGTATTACTTAAAACCAAATAATCCTTTGGCATGATCACCAAATTATCAATGGTAACTTTTGAATTATATTCTATCTGATTAGTGGTACTATTCCTACGCGAACAACTACAATTTTTGATCGAAATTATTTTATCAGACTTATTATACACCTCAACAAAGTCGACACAGTTATCATAAGGATTAAACATAATTTCATTGATGATTAAATCGCCTTTAACAGGAGAAACGCCAATACCAAATTGGTATTTATTATCAGGAAGTATCTTATTTCCATTACAGTCAATAATATCATTCAATTGTAACCAATGCACTTCATTTGGCAACAATGTAAGGTTAACTTGCAGCGTAATTTTGCTAGAGTATATTTTGCCTGCAGTAATTGATAGAGGATTTATTTGCTCATCAATAATAAAATCGTTTACCGATAAACTATCTACATTTACCTCTTCATTGAATAGAACTGATACATGATTACTATCCATAACAAAAACAGATTGCACCATCGGATGATCCGCATCAATAAAAATATGATTACTGCAATTGGCTAATCCAGGACTGCCTCCACTTGCATCACAGGATGCGCTCCAGTTATTTGAATTGGCGCACATATAATCGAGTTGAATTTTCTCTAACGACCATCCTCCCTGGCTTTTAAATTCATCGTGATAAAAAGAAGAATTATAAATTAATACATCTAAAACGTTTGAAGCGTCTTTTAATACCAACTCATCTCCATCATTATTTAATGTTGGAAATCCTGAAATCACCTTTGCATCAATACCAAATGCTTCGAGTTGCAATTTTCCAGTAATACTTGTGAAAACAACATGACATTTTGGACAAATAGTATCATTCGAAAACATCCCTGTCGAAGAAGGATCACTTAATGTAAGTGATTTTGTTGCGAGATATTTATTGGAACTATTATACAGCTCTAAATATTCTACATTAGGTAAATTATTTGCACCTGAAGGATGACACATGACCTCGCTAATCACCAAATCACCAACAGCAATCGTATCGCAACGAATAAAAACAAGATTACTTAAAATGGTATCGGCAATATTTGAACTCCTATCTTGAATATCCTTCAATAAAATTTTTAACGTATCTCCGCTGTTAATTTGATTTGCTAATTCAATCTGAAAAATACTTGAATCGTTATTAGCGAAAATATTTACAGGATAATTACTTGATTGCAACAATTGAAAATTTGAATTCAGATTAAATCCTTTAAGAGACTCGTTAAAATCAATTTCGATAATTGTATCATTTATAAATTTCGATTCAATTAAAAAAGGACAAACCGTATCGCGAATAAAGCTTCCAGCATACACATTATCTAAATAAAATCCAGAAGCGTTACTTACCGTATAAGTGCATTGCCAACCTAAATAGCCATTGCTAAAATTAATAGTATCATTTACAGAAAATTCCAATTGATAATTATTACCACCCGTATAATCGGTATAGATTTCAATCAATCCGTTAGGATATTTTATCACCTTAATACTTACACCAAACGCTGAAGCAACTCTTGCATCTACACCCCTACCAAGCAACGAATTTACATTGCCACTTTGCTTATAAAATTGAATTGCATCATTTGATCCTGTTTCACCAAACTGAAGATAATACCCATCTGCATTAGCAAAATTGTTTTGCGCTGAGTACAGATAATACTTTGTATAATTTTGAGAAGAAGGAGAGAAAGCAAGCTCGATATAAAAATCCCATTCGATTGTATCCATTCCTGATAAATCAACAGCAGTAGTTAAAGTCGAAGTGCCAGCTGCTGCAGCATGTAATTGTAGTTGCTTAACTGAGTTCACCATAAAATCAACGGTATCCCCTGACCAACATGGGTTATTATTAAAATTTCCATCGGCAAAATCATCGGAAACCTGCGAATAAGAAAATTGAAAGCAATGAACTAAAATCAAAAGAGTAATGAGGTGCTTCATAAATTATTTTTTGGCAAAACTATAATGAGGTCGTACCTTTTACCCCATAACAAACATTTACAAACGTTTAACTTCAAGATTTGTGACAATAGTCACCAACTCATTTTTATAAATACCTATCTTCGTTCCGCCTTACCGAAAAAAATGATTCGCAAGTCACTATTTATCCTTGCCCTAGTTGTATGCACGATGCCATTTATGCATCCACCATTAGCGTTGCTATTGGGATTTATTATTGCGCAGACAATTGAGAATCCATTTGAAAAATACAGTCATAAAGCTACCAACTGGCTTTTAAAATCATCCATCGTTTTACTTGGTTTCGGAATGAACTTGCACAAAGCATTTGATGCCGGTAAAACAGGATTCATATTCACCATTTTTTCTATTGGCATCACCTTACTTGCTGGATGGTTACTCGGAAGAAAATTAGGAGTAGATAATAAAACATCATTTTTAATATCGAGCGGAACCGCTATTTGTGGTGGAAGTGCCATTGCAGCGGTTTCACCAATTGTTCAAGCTAACGAAAAGGAAATGAGTGTGTCGTTAGGAACAGTATTTATTTTAAATTCTATTGCTTTATTGATTTTTCCAATTATTGGTCATTTATTGCACATGAGTGAGCATCAATTCGGACTATGGGCGGCAGTTGCTATTCATGATACAAGTTCTGTTGTTGGTGCTGCAAGTAAATATGGCGATGAAGCATTACAAGTTGCCACGACCGTTAAATTAGCAAGAGCACTTTATATTATTCCTTTATCATTATTTACGGCTTACTTTTATAAATCTGGTAATTCAAAAATCAGTATTCCTTACTTCATTGGTTTATTTTTAATTGCTATGGTCATAGGAACCTACGTTCCTGAATACACGTCAACTTATAGCACACTGGTGATGATAGCAAAGAAAGGATTAACCATTACCCTATTCTTAATTGGTAGTGGACTATCCATTAATAAATTAAGATCGGTTGGAGTAAAGCCATTAATTCAAGGAATAGGCCTGTGGATTTTCATCAGCTTACTTTCCCTAGTTTCTATTTTTTACTTTACGCAATAAGCCTTAGTAATTAAAAGTACTTTGTTCAAAATATATTGAAAGGCCAACGCTACTTTCGATGTTTTAAATAGTTTTGTTACTATGAAAATAGCCGTAGTTGGTGCAACCGGATTGGTAGGCACAAAAATGATTGAAGTATTAGCTGAAAGAAATTTTCCTGTAAGCGAATTAATCCCCGTTGCCTCTGAAAAATCGGTGGGCAAAGAAGTTGTTTTTAATGGTAAATCATACAAAGTAGTTGGAATGCAAACCTGCATTGATAGGAAGCCCGCTATTGCATTATTTTCTGCCGGAGGTAATACTTCTCTGGAATGGGCTCCTATGTTTGCTGAAGCAGGAATAACAGTAATTGATAATTCATCGGCATGGAGAATGGATCCATCTAAAAAACTAGTAGTTCCAGAAATCAACGCAGATGTTTTATCGAAAGAAGATAAGATCATCGCTAATCCGAATTGCTCTACCATTCAGATGGTATTACCATTAGCTCCATTACATAAAGCCTATAAAATAAAAAGGGTTGTCGTTTCCACGTATCAATCGGTGAGTGGCACTGGTGTAAAAGCTGTTTCTCAATTAATGAATGAGCGACAAGGAATCAATGGTGAAATGGCATATGCTTATCCTATCGATTTAAATCTAATTCCGCAGATCGATTCTTTTCTTGATAATGGAAGTACCAAAGAAGAAATGAAGATGATGAACGAAACATGTAAAATTTTGCGAGATGATTCTATCCGAGTTTCTGCAACTACCATTCGTGTGCCTGTAAAAGGCGGACATAGTGAAAGTGTAAATATTGAATTCGAAAATGATTTTGATCTTGCAGATGTAAGAAAGCTTATTTCGGATATGCGTGGCGTTATATTACAGGATGATCCTACTAAACAAGTTTATCCGATGCCATTGTTTGCCGAAGGCAAAGACGATGTATTTGTAGGACGTGTGAGAAGAGATGAGTCGCAACCGAATACTCTAAACATGTGGGTGGTAGCTGATAACTTGCGCAAAGGAGCGGCTACTAATGCGGTTCAAATAGCAGAGTATTTATTAAATAATAATCTGGCTTAGTATTACTTCACTAATGCTAATGGATGTGCTACTCCTGAATATTGAAGTAAATCCATTTTAATTGAACCAACCATCAAATTTGCTTCAGCACGAACTGGCAATCTGTTTTTATCGTCGCTAATCCAGATAGTCATACTTTCCTGCTCTTTAAATACACGACCTTCCATCACATAAGGCTTAAACTTCAAACAACGAAACTTTCCTTTGTCGGTGGTAAGAATTACCTTTCCCACATATTTCAACATCATTGGGAAAATAGCGTCATCTAAATAGGTTTGTATGACGAATGTATCACCAGGCACAGCACAAGTAAAATCGATGGTGCGAGCAAAGTAAAATGCAGATAACAAATCCTGAACATGCTTCGGTGTTTTGACTGCTTTTTTTTCACTGGTGGCTACGCCATTCACATGGTCAAATTTCACCTTTTGATTTACTTTATATCCACCTTCTCTCACATCACGTACAAAATACCAAGGCAACATCGCATCTTTATCTATATAACTTTCGTAGCGATCGCGCACTTTAAAAAACCAATCGAAAGCCCCAACGGACTTCCCTTCACCGATTACCTGATAACATGATTTACCGAACAATGTTTTTAGTGTAGGCGACACCGTTAGTGTGGCTTCACCTGCATCCATAAATCCGTAGTGGACTCTGAATTTTAATTGTTCACCAGGAACAAATGCTTCCTGATTGACTTTTCTTAACTCTTGACAATTGGCCTTTGAAATAAAAATCAAAAGGGAAAATGTCAGTAAATAAATTGTTTTTCTCATTGTGCGTAAGGATCGATATTCCATTCATCATTCGACGAACTGTCGTTTGATGAATTATCGAGACTTCCACTATCGAAGTTAGCATTGCCTGACTCAAAGCCTGGAGGCAAATCAACCGGCACATCCATTTCATCAACTAAATCAGAAGGAGTTCCAATTTCATTATCAAGAATATGAAGGTCTTTTAGCTTTGGCAAGTCTTTCACCGACTTCAAACCAAAGTGATCCATGAAGCTTTTACTTGTTGCATAAAGCAACGGTCTTCCTGGGCCGTCTCCTTTTCCGTTAATAACAATTAGTTCCTTTTCCAATAGTTTCTGAATTGAGTAATCGCAATTCACACCGCGAATGTGTTCAATCTCTGATTTGGATAACGGCTGTTTATAGGCAATTATTGCAAGTGTTTCTAAAGCGGCCGTTGAAAGTCGGCGTTTAGCCTTGATTTGCAACAAGGTATTTACTACTGAATGATATTCTTTTTTCGATAAAAACTGATAGCCTTCTGCTATTTCAACTAATTCGAATGAGAATACTTCATCCTTATACTTCTCTTTTAAAACTTCCACAATTTCTTTTAGCTGATCCTTTTTAAGCTCCCAACCATAAGTTGTATTCAAACAACTAATAATATCATCTGCTGATACAGGCGATTCAGCAGTAAAAATTAAAGCTTCGATATGTTGTTCGAGTAATTGCATAAATGAGTTTGTTAAAATTAAATTACAATATTGACTATTCGTCCGGGAACTACAATGATTTTCTTAGGAGCTCCATCAAATAATTTGGCTGTTTCAGGTGCAGACAATACCGCCTTCTCTATATCCTCTTTCGTTAGCTGCAGTGAAAGTTTTATTTTCGATTTCACTTTACCATTAATTGAAATTGGATACTCAAATTCATCCTCCACTAAATATTCTTCTTTCCATTGAGGGAAGTTTGCCTTAGTTATACTTTCTGAATGACCAAGCTTCTCCCAAAGTTCTTCTGCGAAGTGAGGTGCATAAGGAGATAATATCACTAACAACGGCTGTAAAATCTCGCGCTTATTACATTTTAAATCGGTTAACTCATTCACACAAATCATGAATGAACTAACTGTTGTATTAAATGAAAAACGCTCTACATCATCTTCTACTTTCTTAATTGTTTTATGAAGCGTTTTCAATTCTGCTTTTGATGCCGCTTCATCTGAAACTTGAAAAACATTTTCTTTTCCATGAAACAATCTCCACAAACGACGAAGGAAATTATGCACGCCACTTATTCCTTGCGTACTCCATGGCTTGCTTTGTTCCAGCGGACCTAAGAACATTTCATATAATCGAAGAGTATCAGCACCGTACTGAAGAATAATATCATCAGGAGTTACCACATTGTATTTGCTCTTCGACATTTTTTCTACTTCACTTCCGCAGATATACTTTCCATCTTCTAAAATAAATTCAGCATCTGCAAAATCTTCACGCCACTTTTTAAACTCTTCAATATTCAATTCATGATTAGGAGCTATTGCAACATCAACATGCAAAGCACTTGTGTTATACTCTTTGCGCAATCCTGCAGAAACAAATTTGTTGGTCCCTACAATGCGATAAACAAACGCACTCACACCTTGAATCATTCCCTGATTAATCAGCTTTTGCGCTGGTTCATTCATAGGAATAACACCTATATCATACAAGAACTTCGTCCAGAAACGCACATACAACAAATGTCCTGTTGCATGCTCTGCACCACCTAAATAAAAATCTACATTCTTCCAGTATTCAACTGCTTCTTTCGATACTAATTCCTTTTCATTGTTAGCATCCATGTATCGCAAGTAATACCAACTTGAACCAGCCCAACCAGGCATAGTTGTCGTTTCATACTCATACTCGCCCTTATATTTCCAATCAGTAGCACGAGCTAAAGGAGGCTCTCCTGTTTCTGTTGGATGAAACTTGTCGATTTCAGGTAAAATCAACGGAAGGTCTGACTCTTCTAACGTTTGTGGGATACCGTTCTTGTAATAAATTGGAATAGGCTCTCCCCAATAACGCTGACGACCGAAGGCAGCATCACGTAAACGATAGTTCGTTCTTCCTTTGCCACAACCAGTTGATTCAATTTTTCCGATGGATGTTTTGATAGCTTCTTTAACATCAAGGCCATTTAGAAAATCAGAATTCATAATAACACCACTCTTGTCATCATACGACTCCTGATCTAAACCTGGATGTCCTTTTGGCAACTCCACCACTTGCAAGAAAGGACTTCTTCCAAGCTGACTTGTTAGTTCATTAATAAAATGATTGGCAAATGCATAATCGCGACTATCATGCGCAGGAACCGCCATTACAGCACCGGTACCATAACCTGCAAGTACATAATCACCCACCCACACTGGAATTTTATTTCCTGTGAACGGATGAATAACATAAGCTCCTGTAAATTGACCAGTAATCTTTTTTACATCGGCCATTCGTTCACGCTCACTTCTGTTTTTTGCCATCAACACATATTCGTCCACGTTAGTACGATACTCATCTGTTGTAATTTTAGAAACCAACTCATGCTCTGGTGCAAGAGTCACGAAAGAAACTCCAAAAACAGTATCGGGGCGAGTTGTAAAAACCTCTATTACATCGTTGCTATTTTCAAGATTAAAGATAATAGATGTTCCTTCACTTTTACCTATCCAGTTGCGTTGCGCTTCTTTCATCGACTCTGACCAATCTAATGAATCAAGATCAGTCAATAAACGATCTGCATAAGATGTAATTCGCAAACTCCATTGTGGCATTTGCTTACGCTCAACAGGAAATCCTCCACGCTCACTAACACCATCTTTCACTTCGTCGTTAGCTAAAACACATCCGAGTGCAGGACACCAGTTTACCCAAGCCTCACTTAAATAAGCTAATCGGAAACAAAGTAAAATTTCCGATTTGCGTTCTTCACTAAATGATTTCCAATCAGCAGCAGTAAATGGTGCTAATTCTTGTTCAATGCCCCCCGTTAAATAAACAGGTTCAAATTGACCCCAACCTTGTGTTTCGAAAATTGAAAGTAAAGTATCAATTGACTCTGCTTTATTTGATTTCGGATTATACCAGGAATTGAAAAGCTGAATAAATATCCATTGCGTCCATTTGTAATATTCGGGCTCACAGGTTCTGATTTCTCTCGCCCAGTCATAGCAGAATCCCATTTTATCCATCTGCTCACGATAGCGCGCGATATTTTTTTCTGTAGTTACCTTCGGATGTTGTCCTGTTTGAATAGCATATTGCTCAGCAGGTAAACCGAAAGCATCATAACCCATTGGATGCAAAACATTAAATCCTTTAAGTGATTTATAACGGGCAACAATATCAGATGCAATATATCCTAAAGGATGCCCTACATGCAAACCAGCTCCTGAAGGATATGGGAACATGTCGAGGACATAATATTTTGGTTTTGTCGGATGTATCGCAGTTTTATAAGTTTCGCGCTTCTTCCATTCACCCTGCCATTTGGATTCTATCTCCCTGAAATTGTATTCCATTTAATAATTAAAATAAGGGTTACGAAGTTAGCAAAAAGGCGTTGTTTAGCGACCTATTCCTGCATTTTTCTGATAGGAATTTCATTTGATCTGCTACATTGACGATTTCAGCACTTCATTTTCCATTTATACCGTTGGAAAATAGGGAAATTTGATTCAGCTGATTACATTTGCGGTTAAGTAAAGAAATTTAGCTGTAAATGAATGTTTTGAAAAATCCATCGGGAGTATCTAATATTATCAGTATCACGTTGGTATTGATAGTTTTAGGCACTTTAGGATTAATCCTTTCGAGTGCGCAGAAGATTTCTAATCACTTAAAAGAAAATGTAGAGGTGGCTATTACACTGAAAAGTGATTCTGATTCGGTGTCCATTCAGCAATTTGTTCAACAACTTAAATCGGCTGATTACGCTAAAAATGTTCAGTACATCACGAAAGAAGAGGCTGCTATTAAATTGCAAAAAGAGTTAGGCGAAAACTTTGTCGACTTTTTAGGCTACAATCCATTAAAACCCTCTATCATCATTTCGTTTAAATCAAACTATACTGAAAAGGTACTTTTAAAAAGCACTATTAACCGAATAGCAGCGAACCCATTAATTGACGATATTCAATATCAAGAATCGTTGATTTCAGAATTAAATGAGAACTTAAAAACCATTGCAATCATATTACTTAGTTTCACCTCTCTTTTAATTATTGTTGCAATCGGATTAATCAATAATACCATTCGTATTGCATTGTATTCACAGCGACAAATTATCAGAAGCATGTTGCTGGTGGGAGCTAAAAAGAACTTTATTAGAAAACCATTCCTAATCGACAGTATTAGAAATGGAATATTAGGCGGGTTGTTCTCAATTATAATTTTGTTGACGTGTATTTATTTTGCGGAGCAAAAAATTGCAGACTTAAAAAATCTTATTGATACAAATACACTAATTCAGGTTGGAGGATTGCTACTATCATGCGGAGTAGTATTATCATTCACCTGCACATTAATCGCATTAAACAGACATTTAAAGTATAGAACTAATCTATTATAATTTTATGGCGAAGAAAGAAGTAAATAAAACGATTAGCACTGAAAAAACGAGTGCCACTCCAAGTGAAGGATTCGTGTTTTCAAAAGTTAATTTTCAATTGTTAATTGCAAGCCTTATAACAATTGTTATTGGCTATGCATTAATGGCGGGTGGCAAATCAGATGATCCAAATAAATTCAGCGAAGAGATTTTCAACTTCCAAAGAATTACACTTGCGCCAATAATTGTATTGGCAGGCTATGCAATAGGCATTTACGCAATTCTGAAAAAATCAAAAGACACTGAATGAATTTATTTCAGTCGATTGTACTAGCAATTGTAGAGGGAATCACGGAATTCTTACCTGTTTCTTCAACTGGCCATATGGTTATTGCTTCATCGTTAATGGGAATCGCCAATGATGATTTTACTAAGACGTTTACAGTGGCAATTCAGTTTGGTGCAATCTTATCGGTTGTTGTTTTATACTTAAAACGCTTTTTTCAGAGTATTAATTTTTATTTCAAATTATTTATAGGATTTATCCCAGCTGCAATACTCGGGTTAATATTTGATGATTACATTGACGCCCTATTAGGCAATGTACTTGTAGTTGCTTATACATTATTAGTTGGCGGAGTTATTCTGATTTTTTTAGAAGAGCTTTTAAAGCACAAAGAAATTGAAGACAGCATTGACGATATTACGTACCCTAAAGCATTTAAAGTGGGTATCTTTCAGTGTTTAGCAATGATTCCTGGAGTATCGAGATCTGCCTCAACAATTATTGGAGGGATGCTTCAGAACTTAAGCAGAAAAACAGCTGCAGAATTTTCATTTTTCTTAGCATTACCCACTATGTTTGGAGCGACTGTTTTAAAAGTTTATAAGTTTTATAAAGCGATGGACGAAAAAGGCGTGTCTTTTTCCGGAAACGAAAAAATGCTTTTGATAGTAGGAAATGTTGTTGCATTTGCCGTAGCAATGGTCGCCATAAAAGCCTTCATTACTTATTTAACGAAGCATGGTTTTAAAGTTTTTGGTTATTACCGAATAGCAGTTGGTCTCTTAATTATCTTGCTTTACATTTTAGATTTCGATATTCAACTTATATAAAATGAATATTGAATCACCAACTGTAAATGATGGAGAGGTTTTATTAGTCAATAAGCCTTTAACATGGACCTCAACTGATGTAGTTCGAAAATTAAAGGGGATTTTAAAAGTTAAAAAAATCGGACATGCGGGAACGTTAGACCCTTTGGCAACGGGACTATTAATTATCTGCACTGGCAAAAAGACTAAAACAATTCCTTTTATTCAAGAGGAAGAAAAAGAGTATACTGGTACTTTTTATTTGGGAGCCACTACTCCGTCTTTTGATAAAGAAACAGAACACGATTCCACATTTGACATTTCAGGAATAAGCAATGAGCAGATTTTGGAAGCTGTTGAAAAACTGAAAGGGCATCAGCTACAAACCCCTCCTATGTTTTCTGCGGTAAAAGTCAATGGTAAGAGAGCCTATGCCATTGCCCGTCTAGGTGAAACAGTTGAACTGAAATCAAAGCCTATTGAAATCAAAGAATTTGAAATAAGCAGAATTGAACTACCCGAAATAAACTTCAGAATCGTTTGCACAAAAGGTACTTACATTCGATCGATTGCTCGCGATTTAGGCGAATTATTACAAAATGGAGCCTATCTGACCAAATTAGTCAGAACCAGAATTGGCCCACACTTGCTCTCAGAAGCATCTGAAATTGAGTCGTTTAAGTCGAATATTGACGGCGATTCCAAGCAATAAATCTCCCTTTTTTAAACGATTGCAATTCAGCATCTTACACAAAACAAAAGTTTTTAGTCGCTGATTACTAAATCCTTACAGGCTTGTCACATACGTTTAGGCTATTTCATGCCCTATCTTTGGCGTCCCAATATAGTTGCTTTTCAAACGACTGTTGGACAACAACTAACAATATTTAAAGCCCGTAAGCTACATGAAACTATCGCAGTTCAAATTCAGTTTTAACGAAAAACTTCTTGCTAATCACCCATCAGCCAACAGAGATGAATCTCGCTTAATGGTAATTCACCGCAGCACAGGTAAAATTGAGCATAAGGTATTTAAAGATGTACTCGACTATTTTAATGATGGTGATGTACTAGCTTTAAATAACACCAAAGTATTCCCAGCTCGTCTTTATGGAAATAAGGAAAAAACAGGAGCTAAAATTGAAGTGTTTTTACTTCGTGAATTAAATGCAGAGAGTAAGCTTTGGGATGTTTTAGTAGATCCTGCGCGTAAAATTAGAATTGGTAACAAATTATACTTTGGAGATGATGATAATTTAGTTGCTGAAGTAATTGATAATACCACATCTAGAGGAAGAACGCTTCGCTTTTTATTTGATGGAACTTCTGAAGAATTTCGAGAAGTAATTGAGCAGTTAGGTAACACTCCATTACCAAAATACATAAAACGTAAAGCAGAGCCAGCAGATAAAGAACGTTACCAAACAGTTTTTGCCAAGAATGAAGGGGCCGTTGCTGCTCCAACTGCAGGTTTACATTTTAGTCGTGAGTTATTAAAGCGTTTAGAATTGAAAGGTTGTAATCTTGCTGAAGTAACATTACACGTTGGGTTGGGAACTTTCCGTCCAGTAGAAGTAGAAGATTTAACAAAGCATAAAATGGAGTCTGAGCAATTTTTCATTCCTCAGGATGCCGTAAATATTATCAATAAAGCGAAGGCAAATAAGAAGAATATTTGTGCTGTTGGAACAACAACTATGCGTTGCTTAGAGACTTCTGTTTCTACAATGGGAGAGTTAAAACCTAATTCAGGCTGGACCAACAAATTCATTTTCCCTCCTTACGATTTTAGCATCGCTAACATGATGATTACTAATTTCCATATGCCGGAGTCTACATTATTAATGATGACAACTGCATTTGGTGGTTATGATTTAATTATGGAAGCTTATCGAGTAGCGCAAAAAGAAAAATACCGTTTCTATAGCTACGGAGATGCGATGTTAATTCTTGATTAATGACTAAAGTTGCGATAATCGTTGCTGGTGGAATTGGTAGCAGAATGGCGGCTGACCTTCCGAAGCAATTTTTGCCTATCGCAAACGAACCTTTATTGTTTCATACGTTACGCAAATTTGAAAATTCAGTAGATGACCTTATTTTGGTGATGCATCCAGAATGGATAGCCTATTGGAGTGATTTAATAGCGCAGCATTCATTCAACGTAAAGCATACTATTGTTGTTGGTGGACAAACACGTGCACGGTCTGTATTAAATGGATTAGATCACGTTAAAAGCGATTGCCTCGTAGCTATTCATGACGCAGCCAGGCCTACAGTTACAAAGGATCTGATTGATTCAACTTTTAAAAATGCTGAAAAGTATGGCGCTTGTATTCCTGTTATTGATTTAAAGGATAGTATACGGGAGATTTCAGAAGATGGCAATAGTAAGGCCGTTAATCGTAGTAAATATAAGAGTGTTCAAACACCTCAAACTTTTCATGCATCAATTTTAAAAGCTGCATTTGAGAATAAAGATTATGAAAAGTACACCGATGATGCTTCATTAGTAGAGGCAAATGGGACACCGATTTTTTTAATTGATGGAGAAGAAAAAAACATTAAAGTAACTACAGCATCAGACTTGATTTTAGTTGCTTCTTTTATTTAATTTTCAATAAAATAATTCATTGTTTTTCTCGTTTTTAAATTAACACTTGATTGTGTAAATTGATTTTCCATATAATTTCAAATTAACTTTAAATCTCGTATAATTGTATAGCTATGAAAAATGTGGGCTATAATAACTTTTTGAAGAAGAAACTATTGTTGGTTACTTGTTTAATTATAGTATCCTCACATTTTGCATTCGCCGCTAATCGCGACACACTGAAATCTCCGATTTTTAAAAACGATTATATAAATGGACTTGTTGGAGATGAAGATCAAATAAGAGCTGGGCTTTTATATGATGTAACGAGAGATAAAATTGTTTGGGATAAAAAAGGTGATCAGGTATTCCCGATTGCTTCACTCACAAAAATGATGGTAGGTCTTTTAGCTATCGAAGATATCGAGGCTGGAAAAATCTCCATGTCGGACACTATTACCATTACGAGCACCTACAAGAAAAAAATCAAAAGAAGAAAATGGGCTACTTATACTCTTCGCTACGATTATACATTTGAAGATGTATTAAAGATGGCGATGGTTGCATCACACAATGAAAGCACCATTTGGATTGCCAAGCATTGTGCGCCAAGTGTAGAAGAATTCGTTACACGTATGAATGAGAAGGCGGCTCAACTTGGACTAACTTCTACCAAATACTACAACACTTCAGGGCTTCCAGGATATGGTTCAACACCAGATAATAGTTCTTCGTCACGCGACTTATTATTATTAGGAATGGAAATAACGAAGCATGCGCAATTGATGAAGATTACTTCTATTCCTTATGCAACAGTAAGTAATGGGAAGTTTAAAACCACCTACAGAAATCATAATGGGTTAGTAATAAATTATAATGATGAAGTAGACGGAATTAAAACTGGCTATACTAAAGCTGCAGGATTTTGTTTGGTTTCTACATGTAGTCGCGGTGGACATAAATTGATGGGGGTTGTTTTAGGTTGTCAAAGTGCAGTGGTAAGAAATGGATTAGTAGCTTCAATGGTAAACAACTACTTTGATGCAATTAAGCTAGGGCGCCTAGGAGAAGGTCCTATTGATGGATTCCAGTCGAAATTATTTTTAGATAGTGTCGATAGAGGCTTAGCGGTAATTATTCCAACGATTGATACAACTTCTAAAGAAGCTCCCGATTTAAAATATGCTTACACGTATAAAACGGTCTATGAGAAGGTGCGATCTACACATACCGTTAAAAGAGGTGATAACTTAAGCAAGATTGCTGATAAGTACAATGTAGCATTAGCAGACCTGAAAAAATGGAATAAGATTAAAAAGAATACTATCCAAGCTGGCCAAAAATTAGCTGTTTACAAAACAGTAAAGAAGAAAATTCAAATCAAGATTGTCGTTGATCCAGATGAAGAAAAAGAGGATTTGGCTTGCAACGATAAAGATTTGAAGTGTGGCGATGAAGAGGCGGAAAACTATAACAACAAAACAGAAGTTAAAACTGAACCTAAAACAACGACAAAAAACACAACGGCGAATAATTCACAAGTAAAGAAAGTAAAACCTGTTTTTATTTATCATACCGTTCAACCGGGTGATACACTTTGGAGAATTTCACAACGTTACCAGTTAAATATTGACGAAATAAAAAAGGTCAATAATATTTCAGGTACGAATTTAAAGAAGGGAACTAAAATTAAAATCCCTGTAAAAGGTTAATCAAATTTTATTCATGAAAAAATTACTTCTAACAATCTTGACATTGTTTTCGATGAACTATGCTTTTTGCCAAGCAACAAAAAGCACCGTTAAACTTCCTATTGATGAAACAAGTAAGCTTATCACTTATTTAAAGGATGTGGATCGTGCAGGCGTAGTAAAGGATACTTTATTTGAAAAAGTAATTTCTTGGGCAAAAGAGTATTATAAAAATCCCTATGATGTAATCCGAGAGCAAAATAAAGAAGCAGGCAAGATAGTTTGCAAGGCGCGATATAAGATTGTAAACCCTCCAGATAAAAAAGGATTTTCTTCTGATGCAGGCTTAGTGCAGTATACATTAACATTTCAAATTACAGATTCAAAAATAAAATGTACGTTATCTGAAATCAATTGGAAACAGACGTCTTATTATGCTTGCGAAAAGTGGATGGACACCAGCAATCAGTATTATAAAACAGAATTTGAATATTATCTTGAACAGGTAGATTATAACTCTAAACAAATACTTAAGTCGTTAGATAAATCAATTCATTAGTATTTGAATTGCATTTTGAAATTATCTAAATAGTGTTACATCTCCTTTTTTCGTTACAACAGTTCCATCAATTAATGTTGCGTTTAATGTCCATGCATAAACCCCACTATTCAAAGGTTCTCCTTTATATGTTCCATCCCAACAATTTCGCTGATCAGTAGTTTCAAAAACTTTCTCACCCCAGCGCGAGAATATAGCGAAGGTCATCGACTGAATACATTTCCCATAAACGCATTGCTTTTGATTTTCTATGTTTGATGCTCCGTCCGGAGAAAAGGCCGATGGCACATAAATCTCACCGCAATCAGCTGCTATAGTTATAGTAATACAATCTGTATCTCTACACCCATTTATGTCAGTTACTTCAACACAATATGTGGCATCACTTAATAAAGATGCAACAGGATTAGCACAATTTGAACAAGATAAATTATCGACTGGCGTCCATAAATAACTTATTCCGCCAGATGCATTTAATTGTAATGTATTATTACTATTGATTGTAGTATCTGCACCAGCGTTGGCCACAGGCAATGCAAATGTATTTACCTGCACATAAACAGAATCAGCACATCCATTATTATCAGTTATAACACATTTATAAATACCAGCAGCCAATCCATTTATTGAAGATGCATTTGCCCCGGATGGATACCATAAATAGCTATAAGGTGCTGCTCCGCTCGTTACAGTTACGGTTGCATTACCATTATTATCACCGCATGAAGGTACGCTACTAGCTGTAGCAGCTACACCTGTACTTGCATTAATCGTAATTGTTTGTTGAGTTGTACATCCTATAGCATCAGTAATGACTACCGAATATGACCCCGCTGCTAGTCCTGATACTGTTGCTGTTGCTTGTGAAGGTACTGTAGACCATAGATATGTAAACGGCGCTGTACCTGAAGTAACATTCGCACTTGCGGTACCATTATTTTTACCACAAGTTGTGTTTACAGAACTAACGGTAGCGACTATACCCGAAGGTGAAGTAATTGTTGCTGTTTGCTGAAAAGTGCATCCGTTGGCATCAGTTACTGTGACAGTATAATTTCCCGCAGTAAGATTTGTAGCGGTTAAAGTTGTTTGAGCCGGATTAGTTGACCATAAATAAGTATAAGGAGCTATTCCACCAGATGCAATAATTGTTGCAGAACCATTAACCGAACAAGACGCATTTATTACTGATAAATTTCCTGCAATTGCTGATGGCGTTGTGACTGTTACAAAAGCTGTGTCCGTTAATCCTGCTGCATCGGTAATCGTAACTGTATAAATTCCTGCACAAAGCCCACTAATACTAGCTGTAGAGAGTCCGTTACTCCATTGATAAGTATACGGAGCTGTCCCGCCTAATCCGTTAGCTGTTGCTGTACCATTACATTGTCCATTGCAAGATACATTTGTTGCATTTGCAAAAACAGTTACTGTTGTAATACAAATTGGACTAAATGAAGAGCATGCATTAAGAGCAACAGATCCGGCAAAATTACTTCCGCACATTGCAACCTCACCGTTCTTAGACACATCAACATCATAAACAGGTCCTGTTGTATTTTCAGATGCAATAAGATTCAGATTACCATCAAATTTGTATACACCATTTCCTGAGCCTACGTAAATATTTCCGCAGCTATCTATATCTAACCCTCCATTTCCTTGCACTTTTCTGCCTAAAAATGTATTGGATGATATTCCACTTGGAATTGATGCTGATGCTATAACAGCACCTGTATTTAAATCTCTTTTATGTAGTGTAATTCCGTTGTGTGTATAAAAATAATTAGCATCCGCTCTAATTGCACTTATCGGTTGTTTCGTACCGAATCCGTATCCTGGAATATAGTAATCAAAAGAATAATTAGTAGGGGTTTTAAAATTAATAGAGGTAAGGTCGTCTTTAATTGCGCCTACAGTATCCAAGGTTAGAAAATAATATCTTCCGTTAGGGGCGTAGCAAATAGAACTGACTTCTTGAATATTAGGAGGGATATTTGCCGTAGAACCATAAGCCACTGTAACATTGTTTTGCACGGAACCATTAGCTAAATTAATTTGCATAATATTTCCAGTTATAACGGGAAAGGGTATACTAAAAGTTGCTTTAGAACCACCAACTACCAATTTTGTTAAATCACAATTAAATGCAATACTCCAATACTCATAGGTATTTAAAAATCCATTGGGATTATTATACCATACCTGTGTACCAGAGCTATTAATTTTTCGCAACTCACCATTAGATCCTGTACACATATAAGTATCGCCATTAGGATGCGTTAGCATACCGCCTACCCAAAAGCCTGATGAATCCCATGAACTGACATATGACCATTGCAAAATACCAGAAGGGTTATATTTACGTAATACAAAAGGCATATCACCAGCATAGGTATATACATTTCCGAGGTTATCAGTTTCAACTTCCCAAACTTTATTTGAATTCGGACTTGAAGGAAATAAAACCCAAGGGTCTATAATTAATGATTTAGTTTTATCATAATCATCGATTTTAAATGATACTGTCTTCCCATTTAACAAAAATTGTGTGGCTATTTTGACGTTTGAATTTTCGATATAACTTACAGGTGCATGATCTATAATATTTCCAAACCTTGTTTTCAATAAAAGATTACCTGCTTCATCAACAGAAACTTTTGCACTTTGATTATATCGCATTAAAATCACAGATGGATCAACACCCGCATTTAATTGAAAAGAATATTTAAATCCTCCTTTTTCGTCGAATGTAAAAATAAGATCAACGCCAGGGTATAATTGCTTATATGTTATTTTTTCATAGCCACTAATAAAATCAAAATGAAGATTATTACTCCCCATTCCATAATTGAAATACTCATTTAATTTTCCCGAAGGTTCGATTGTAACATTTGAATTGCAATTCAAAAATTCAACATGGATTAAATCTGATTTCATTTTAACATCAAACTTACCTTCCGCTTTTTCTTTCATCTCTTCGCGCTCTTCTCTCATTTTCTCTTTGAAATCACGCGTAGCTTTTTCTCGATACTTTTCATCAAGACGATAAGTAAATCCTTTGTTGGTAAAGTAGACCTGAAAAGGTCCATGGTCAATAGCATATAAAATCTGACTATCAACAATTTTATTGCGACCATTAAACTGTCCTTTGTTTTCAATAAAAGCAGTAGCATACTTTGGAGAAACCTCCCATGGTGTTGCTTTCAAAACCATAGTTTGTAATAAAATTAACGTAGCTAAAAAGAAAAAATATAATTTACCTTTCATCATAATAATTGTATTTCTGGATATTACTTTTTTAATATTTTAAATTCTGTTCTTCGATTTAACTGACGACCATTATCTGTATCATTATCTGCGACAGGTTGTGTTTTACCATAGCCTTTAGCAATCAATAACTGCGAAGAAATTCCCTTTTGTATTAAATAATCAATTACAGATTGTGCTCTTGACTGCGACAATCGCAAATTATATTCATCACTGCCTCGATTATCGGTATGACTACGAATCTCCACTTGCATTCCTGGATTTTGCATCAAGAGCTTATATAATTTATCCAATTCTGTTTTTGATTCGTTTCTTAATGTTGCTTTATCGAAATCGTAAAAAATATTATTCAAAGTAACCAATGAACCAACTTCCATTTTATCGAGCGGGATATCCTTAGTGACCTCATTATAATCGGCTGTATCTGGCATGCTCACATTTACTGAATAAAATAAATAATCTTTTGCACTAACATTAATACCATAATTATGTCCTGCTGATAATGAAACCAGGTATCGTCCGCTTTCAGCATTGGATTTAAGTGTAGTAATTTTTTCTCCTGTTACATTATCGGTGATTTCAATATCTGCTTCCAATGGGAATTTTGATTTTGCATCAAACACCACTCCTTTTAAAAGTGTTAAACGCGGACCTTTATTTTCTTTTTCACGAACAAATTCAAGTAAGTAAATATCTTCATTCCCTAGTCCTCCCCCTTTTGCAGAAGCATAATATCCTCTTTGTCCATTGGCTTCCATAACAAAAAAAACATCATACTCTTTTGAATTTATTCCAGAACCCATATTAACTGGTGTTGACCATTTACCGTCTGACTTAAACGAATAAAAAACATCGTATCCGCCAATTGATGCATGTGATTTAGAACTGAAATAAAGTGTTACTCCATCAGGATGTAAAAAAACTCCCTCTTCATCATCTTTCGTATTAATCACATCACTAATAGAAATTGCTTGAGACCATGTTCCATCTGCATTTCGTTTTGATTGCCAGATGTCTCTGCCTCCGACGCCACCTTTTCTATTGCTGACAAAATAAATAGTATTGCCATCGGGTGCATAACAAGCTGATGATTCGTGAAACGAAGAATTAACTGGCTCAGGTAAACGCACTGCTTCCGACCATTTAGAACCAGTTAATACTGATTCGTAAATATCACCATTCCCTGTTTTATCATCACGATACAATAACATTCGTTGAGCATCATTCGACAAAGCAATGGCTGAATTATTTCTCCCTGTTGCATTGACTGATTCTGACATAACAGTTGCAGGAGTCCATTTTTTTTGTTCAGCATTGAAATAACAAACATAAATTCTTTCTAATGATGGCTTTCCTGATTTTACCTCTTTATCGGTTAATGGTCGTGTAGATGTAAACATCATTATTGATCCATCTGCCGAAATAACAGGAGCAAAATCGGCCCATTGGGAGTTCACCTGAGTGCCTAAATTAGTAGCTTTTATTGTTACGGATTCCTGAGCAAAAACAGCAGAAAAAAATCCTAAACAACCGAACACAAAACCACCTAATAATGATAAAATAAATTTATTCATCATACTATTAATAACGTTTTGAAGATCCTTTCTGATTAGCCGTAACAAAAGAATACTTCAATGCCAGCTCCATTCCACCTCGACCATTATTAGCCTGTTCAAGACTTGATAAAGTAAAATCATAACTGACGCAGAATTCAAGTTTTCCCATTTCAAGATGTAAACTTGTGATAAATGCATCGCCAGCTCTGTAAAAAGTTCCTAATGAAATTGCCTTCCCTTTTTCAAAACCAGTATAATTCGACTCTTGCTCTAGCAAATAACGAATGCGAGTTCCAACAAGAACTTCCGTAAGGCTACCTTGTTGTGAATAAAGAAATCCAGGTAATATTGATAATGCTGAATTAGGTATTCCTAAAAGAAACTGTCCACTTGCTACAAATTTTCTATTCAACTTTTCATTTGTAGAATAAAATGAACAAGCAGGTTGGTTTATATGTAGTAATGATATTCCTAGTGTAGCCTTTCGTTGATCATTTCCCGACATATAACGTTCACCCTTACTATAGCTCCATTGTATGCCTGCTCCTATATCAGCAAATGAAATACTATTCGCACCACCGGCTTCCCCTCCTGCTAATGAACCGTTATAGGCATTGCCATCAAATTGACTTCCCCACTGTAAGTTCGAATAATTAACTGAACGTTGTCCAAAGCCTCCCGAAAGCCCAACACCTAGCTGACTATTTTCACCAATACGTGCGTGATAGGCTAATGATAATACAGATTGAAGTTGCTTTAATTCTGACGCACCTGCTTTATCACTTGTTATGTCAATACCTGCAGCTAAATAACCATTGCTGTTATTTATTTTCGTTAAAGCATAATCTAACGAAGCATGAAAAGAAGTATAGGGATTACCTAAACTTTTCCATTGGTTTCTGTAATTTATAATCGCCTGCGATTGTTTTTCAGAACCAGCCAATGCAGGATTTAACAAGGTTGGGGTTAGTGCAAACTGCGAAAAATGAACATCCTGTCCTTGGACTAGGTTGAACGAAAAAATGAACAACATTAAAATTGGTAACGGTAGTTGTTTTATCATAAAGCCAGATTATTACTATCAAACATAAATAATCTGGAAATGAATTCCAAATCAAATAAATACCCTAAGCAAGGCCATCTGATTTTATAGCAGCCGTCTTGAGAATGATTCTGCAGTTATGCTTGGACTAGATGGATTAATGTTTAAAATTTGGGTAAGGCCTGGCTTGTAACCCGACTTTATCTTTCCAATTTTATTTTCTTTGGAGAGTGCTTTCGCTCCGTTTATCGTTGCCCACTTTATTAATCGTTCAAACGGAATTTGATTATTCAAGCGACTAATCAATTTTAATTCTTCCAAAAGAGATAAATTAGTATTACTTGCGAGACTATCCGTACCTACCACAACATTCAATGAATCATTATTAAAAATTTTTAAGTCGGGAGTTTGCCCGGTTATATACTCATTCGCTTGCACACATAAACACCAATACAAATTAGCGTTTAACTGATTCGCCTTTTCTATTTCTGCTAAATCAGTTTTTACATTATGTACTAAAATAAGTGGAGCCGCATTGGTTAAGTTTTTAACAACATCGATTAAAACAGTTTCTTGCGTAAGATTATCAAAATCCTGAACAGGTAATTTATATTTTTCAAATACCTCTTTCAGCTGACCTACTTTACTCTTGCAAAAAACTAATTCATCGTCGCTTTCATTGATATGAATAGATGATGGAGAGTTGCTTTTCAAATACGTATTTACAAGCTGAATTAATTTCTTACTTATCGAATACGGTGCATGCAAGGCAAGTGAAACGCTTGATAAATCATTTTCTACAAACCGATTTAAAAGTTGAACACCATTTTCAAATCTACTTTCGGCTAATGCATCCGACATTCCCATGACTTCAACAAAAGTATGATAGTGAATTCCACTCTTCTTTTTTACATCAATTGATATAGCTGAATTTGATATATCCCCTATCGCAACAACGCCTTCATCATACATAGCTTTATCATTACCTATCATCGCTTCGCGAGAAGCATCATCATTGGTATTTGCTCTTAACGAAAAAACCTGATCGATAAATCCTGCCATACCATTAGTACGAGCAGGTATCTGACCCTTTAGATGAGATAACTCCAAATGACAATGTGCATTGACCATTCCTGGAATGATAATGCCTTTCACATAGGTAAAGTTCTCAAATGCATCATTCTGAAATACAGATCTTATCAATCCATCTTCATTGACCTCTACAATACCATCTTTGATGGGAGGGCCATCATTGGTAATGATTAAATCGGATTTATAGAAGATTGACATGGTTCCAAAATTAATCAATTAGCTGTTGTTATCCATCATTCGCGATAGTATCTTTGCGCCATGGAAAAACCAAACCTTCGTCATTTGAATTTAGATCAGATGAAAGCTTATTTTGTTGAAATTGGCGAAAAACCATTCAGAGCAAAACAGGTTTACGAATGGATTTGGAAAAAATCGGCTCGCACGTTTGATCAAATGACGAACTTGTCGATTGAAACAAGAGCGAAGCTGGAAGATAAATTTTCAATTAATCCTGTATCCGTTCAGAACCACCAAAAGAGTAACGATAGAACCATTAAGAATGCTTTTCAATTGCATGATGGTTATGTGGTAGAAGGCGTACTTATTCCTACGGATACACGTATGACCGCTTGTGTATCATCGCAGGTGGGATGTAGTTTAACATGTAAGTTTTGTGCGACTGGTAAATTAGACCGAGTTCGTAATCTACACTTCGATGAAATTTATGATCAGGTTGCCATCATTCGTGAGCAAGCCTTGGAAAATTACAATATTCAACTTTCGAATATTGTTTACATGGGAATGGGAGAACCATTATTGAATTATGCGAATGTTTTAAAAAGTATTGAGCGTATTACTGCACCCGATGGACTAAACATGTCGCATAACCGAATTACTGTTTCTACAGCTGGTGTTGCGAAGATGATTAAGAAACTCGGAGATGATGGAGTAAAGTTTAATCTTGCTTTATCATTACATGCCGCGAATGATGCAAAGAGAAGTCAGATCATGCCGATTAATGAATCGAATTCATTAGAAGTATTAGAAGAAGCACTTAAATATTTTTACGATAAAACGGGGACACGCATCACGTTAGAGTATATCGTATTTAAAGACTTCAACGACACCTTACAAGATGCGAAAGAGCTTGCAACATTTGCGAGGAAAGTCCCTACGAAAATTAATTTGATTGAATACAATTCGATTGGAGATTCGATGTTTACTAATACCTCAGAAGATAAATTAAATAAGTTCTTTCAGTACCTAGCGAAAGAAGGACATATTGTTAATTTAAGAAGAAGTAGAGGAAAAGATATTGATGCAGCTTGCGGACAATTAGCAAATAAGAGTGCACTCAAATAAATTTATTGAGCAATATTTTTCATGTATTGCGCTACGTATTTTCCGATAATATCAAATTCCAGATTTACTGTATCACCTGCATTTAAATATTGAAAAGTAGTATGTTCATACGTAAACGGAATAATAGCAACGGAGAAACTTCCTTTGGATGATTCAACAACAGTAAGGCTAACACCATTCACACAAATAGAACCTTTACTAACTGTGTAATGCGAGCTATTTGAATCGTATTTAAAATAAAATATCCAGCTACCATCCATTTCATCTACCTGTGCTAATGTTGCGGTTTCATCTACATGTCCTTGCACCATATGTCCATCAAGACGAGCACCTGCTACCATACAACGCTCTACATTCACACGCGTACCAACTTCCCACTTACCCAAATTTGTTTTTGATAAGGTTTCAGCAATAGCTGTAACGTAGTAAGTATTGTTTGAGATTTCAATTACAGTTAAGCAAACACCATTATGTGCTACACTCTGATCGACTTTTAATTGATTGGTAAAAGAACATTGCAAACCAAAAGTGATATTGCTTTGGTCTTTTTTAATTTCAACTATTTCAGCGATGGCTTCGATGATTCCTGTAAACATGTTGTAAAGATAGTAAAGCGAAATTTAAACAAGTTTAGAAATTAAATTAAATTTAAAAAACATAGCTAAGAAGGGTGTTTATTAAAATAGGACTTAAAATCTTATTACAATACCATATCATTCAAAGTATACATATTCATTAGCACATCTTCAAATTATCAAATTACCAAATTGTCAAATTATTTCTACATTTGCTCTATGACAAAATCACATCAATTGAAAGCGGCATTTATTGCTTTATTAGTTATTGTTTCGACTGGAACTTTTGCGCAAAAGAAAAACCTAACGTTGGATGAAGCTGTACTTCAACAACGATCTACACTAGCTCCTAAGCGTCTTTCTATGTTGCAATGGGTGGCTACTACAAATTCGTATAGTTATGTTGATGGAGACAAGTTAATTGTTGAAGACATTACATCATCAACAAAAATAGAATACCGTTTATCTGATATTAACTCGATTCTAAAATCTGATAAGCAAGATACACTTGCACGTTGGACTCCTGTAGTTTGGAAAAACTTAAACTCATTTGAAATACAAACTGGAGATAATACCCTAACAATTGATTTATCGAATAAGAAAATTTCCAACATTAAAACAAGTACCCTTACTGAAACAGCGCAATTTCCGGAAGATGGTCCGCAGGGTGATGTGGCTTATGTAATCGATAACAATATTTATATCGATGGTAAGAAAATCACTACGGATGGCAACTACGGATTAGTGTATGGTAAGAGCGTGCACCGCGAAGAATTCGGAATTGAAAAAGGTTTGTTCTGGTCGAATAAAGGAACTCAACTTGCATTTTACAGAATGGATCAAAGCATGGTTGCTGATTATCCTATTGTCAATTGGAATGATAAACCAGCTTCAGAAAAACTAATCAAATATCCTTTTTCAGGAGCTATTAGTCATGAGGTAACGATTGGTATTTATAATAAATCAAATGGTAAAATAAAGTATTTAAAAACAGGATTACCAAAAGATCATTACCTGACAAACATTGCATGGAGTCCGGATGATAAAATGATTTATGTTGCAGAATTAAATCGTGATCAGAATGAAATGAACCTAAATTGCTACAATGCAACAACTGGTGATTTCATCAAAACACTTTTCACTGAGAAAGATGAAAAATATACAGAGCCATTACATCCCGTACAATTTTTACCAACGAATGCGAATCAGTTCATCTGGCAAAGTAGAAGAGATGGATTTAATCACATGTACTTGTATGATACCGATGGAAAATTAATTCGTCAGTTAACAAAAGGAAACTGGGAAGTAATTGATGTAGCAGGATTCAATAAAAAAGGCGATAAAATTTATTTTACTTCTACTATTAACAGTGGTGTTAACAGAGATTTTTGCTCAACAACAATCAGTAGTGGTGAAACAACTCGATTAACAACTGAAGATGGATTTCATGCTACTTTATTTAATGCTGAGACAGAAAACTTCATTGATAATTTCAGTTCGTTAAATACACCAAGGATTATAAAAGTTGTTTCATCGCAAGGGAAGGATATCAAAACACTTTTAACAGCGGAGAATCCTTTAAAAGATTATGCAATCGGAACAACAAAACTATTTACTTTAAAATCGCAATTAGGTGATGACTTATTTTGTCGTATGGTGTTGCCTGTCGATTTTGATTCTACAAAAAAATACCCAGTGATTGTTTATGTATATGGCGGTCCGCATGCGCAAATGATAACGAATACATGGCTTGCAGGTGGCGACTTATGGTATCAGTACATGGCGGAGAAAGGATATATCGTATTTACATTAGACAATCACGGAAGTGGTAACCGCGGAAAAGCATTTGAGCAAGCAACTTTCCGTCAGCTAGGAACCATTGAAATGATGGACCAACTAACGGGTGTGGATTACCTAAAATCATTATCCTATGTAGATGCTACTCGCATGGGTGTTCATGGATGGAGTTTTGGTGGATTTATGACAACATCATTGATGACAAGAAATCCAGATGTGTTTAAAGTAGGTGTTGCAGGTGGACCAGTAATCGACTGGAGTTATTACGAAGTAATGTACACAGAGCGCTACATGGATACACCAGAACAAAATCCCGAAGGATATAAAAACAACAACCTTTTAAATTACGTTGATAAACTTAAAGGGAAATTAATGTTAATCCATGGTACATCTGACGATGTAGTTGTTTGGCAACATAGTTTAATGTTCGTGAAGAAAGCGGTAAGCAAGAATATTCTTTTAGATTATTTCCCTTACCCTGGCCATTTGCACAATGTAACTGGAAAAGACAGAGTGCATTTAATGGGAAAGATTTCGCAATACTTCGAAGAAAATCTTTAAGATTTAACGATCACCACCGTATTTTGTGAATGCTAACGGATTCGCAGTAACGTCATCATATACCTGATGATTATTGTAAATATCGTAAGCAAGGTAAATCGCTTCGCGCAATGAAGTCTCACTCGCAATTCCTTTACCTGCGATATCGTATCCTGTACCATGATCTGGCGAAGTACGAATAACAGGTAAGCCTGCAGTAAAGTTTACGCCCGTTTCAAAAGCCAATGTTTTAAAAGGAATTAACCCTTGATCGTGATACATGGCAAGCACTGCATCAAACTTTTTATACTGACCGCTACCAAATAAACCATCAGCAGAATATGGTCCGTAAACCACGGCAGATTTATCATTGAAAGCTTTTACAGCTGGCGCAATGATATCCATATCTTCACTTCCAATCACACCATTATCTCCAGCATGAGGATTCAATCCTAATACAGCTATTTTGGGTTTACGAATATTAAAATCACGCTTAAGCGATTGCACCATTATATTCAGTTTATTCTGAATGTTCTCTTTCGTTATTAATGAAGCTACTTTAGTTACAGGTACATGTCCTGTGACTAATGCCACACGTAAATCACCCGACACTAAAAACATCAATGGTGATGAATTAGGAAATGTTTTCCCTAAAAACTCTGTATGTCCGGTGAAGCCACTACCTGCCGGTTGAGCAGTATGTTTATCAAGCGGAGCAGTTACAATTGCATGTAATTTTCCCGCGGCTAAATCAGCAGTTGCAGCTTGTAATGCTTTATAACTATAAACACCAGTTTCTGATGAAGGAGTGCCGATTTCAATTTTCAATTCTTCTTCCCAGCAATTAATTACGTTAATCTTTCTCGGAATAACTTCATTAATACTTTTAACAGTATTGTAATTAAACTCCTGAATATTTAAAACCTTACGATGATGAGAAATCACCTTCGATGAACCATATATGACAGGCGTAATTGTTTGAAACAATCGATTATCTGAAAGTGCTTTCATAACCACTTCAGGCCCTACTCCATTCACATCTCCGAGCGTTATTCCAATGCGCACTTTACCTTCACCATCATGACTCATAAAAATATATTTTAAATTATTTAACTCTATTCTTTATAAACTCAACTATTAATCGAACTCCTGACCCTGTACCATTTCTACCTCTGTAGCTATCCGTACCTTTAACAAATGCAGGTGCTGCAATATCAAAATGCATGTAAGGATAATCTGTAAACTTCAATAAAAATCTACCAGCTGTAATTGCTCCTGCTGTTGGTCCACCAATATTTTTCATATCAGCTATATCGGACTTCAACAACTCATCATACTCTTCCCACATTGGAAATTCTGCTAAACGCTCATAAACATTGTTACCAGCAATTTCTAATTCTGCACGTGTAGCATCATCAACTTTCCCCATTGATACAATTCCGTATTGACCAATTGCTGCTGCTGCTGCTCCTGTTAACGTCGAAAATTCTAATACTAATTCAGGCTTCAAGCTCTTCGCATGATGCAATGCATCAGCTAAAATCAAACGACCTTCTGCATCTGTGTTTAACACCTCCACTGTTTTACCACTCATCATCGTGATTACGTCGCCAGGAACATATGCATTTCCATCAGGACGATTATCAGTTGCAGGAACTAAAGCAATAACATGCACTGGCAATTTTGCTTTCGCGATAGCATACATAGCACCACCAACTGCTGCACCACCAGCCATATCACACTTCATCGAATCCATCGAATTCGGCGTTGGCTTCAAACTCATACCACCTGTATCATAAACAACTCCTTTGCCTACTAAAACATATGGTTTTTTATTCACTGCATTTGCAGGCTTGTATTCCATTATGGTAAAAGTTGGAGGATCAATACTACCAAGATTTACAGATAGCAATCCACCCATTTTCATCTTCGTGATTTCCTCTTTATCAAGAACGGTAACAGAAAAACCAGCTTCCTTACCCATTTTCATGAATTGATTTCCTAATTCAACAGCCGTTAAAAAATTAGGGGGCTCGTTAACCAGATCTCTCGACTTATAAACCGCAGTACAAACAGCTTTTAAATAATCGATTTCTGATTTTGTTATTGCCTTGTGGTGAATACCAATTGTCTTCAACGAATTCTTTTCAGAAGCCGATTTCGTTTTATACTTTAAAAACTGATAGTTGGAAAGCGCTAAACCTTCTGCAAAAGCTAACACAACTTCGTTATTTAAGCTGGAAGAGATAGTCACATGACTTGCTTTAGCTGAATTAACGCGTCCGCAGAGTGTAGCTCCCGCCTTACGACTCGCTTCCATATTCACATAATCCGTAGCATCAGCATTCGTTAAAACCTGAACTATTGCTAATCGCTTGTATTGGTTAATCACGATTTGCTTTTTCTTGTCTTTCATTTCCTTTCGGATATAAGACATTTCTTCTTTAGAAAACTGATCGTTAGGGATTTCCTTTTCAGTTGAAACAAGTGCGATTAAATGTTCTGCTTTACGCGCAGTGTTTTGTTGTGCTATGGTAATATGCATAAGATAGTATAACTTTGAGCGGTTGAAATTAAACAATGTGAATGTGAAACCAAAAGGATATAAGCATTGTTTAGTTTTTATTTTAAAGAATGATTGTTAATTAATAACCGATTGCGAAGAGATGAACAGTGACTTATTGCTAAAACGCGCCTTAAACTTCGAATTTCTGTCTGTAGAAGAGGGAAAGTTCTTATTTGAAACAGTTCCCACTGCCGAATTGATGTATGTGGCGAATGAACTTCGAAAAATACAGAAGCCCGATGGCAAAGTAACCTGGATCATTGACCGTAATCTAAATACCACGAATGTTTGCCTCGCAAACTGCAAGTTTTGTAATTTTTATCGTATTCCGGGACATGCTGAATCATACATTACCACGCTTGAGCAATACAAAGAAAAAATTGAAGAAACCTTCCGTTATGGAGGCGAGCAATTATTGCTTCAGGGAGGGCACCATCCTGATTTAGGATTGGCTTATTATTCTCAGCTATTTCGCGATTTAAAAAAGATGTTCCCTACAGTGAAACTACATTCACTAGGTCCGCCAGAAATTGCGCATATTGCTAAGTTGGAAGGGGAATCACATACTTACGTTTTACAAACATTGATGGAAGCGGGATTAGACTCTCTTCCAGGACCAGGAGCAGAAATTTTAAATGACCGTGTTCGAAGAATTATTTCGAAAGGAAAATGTTCAGGACGTGAATGGCTGGATGTGATGCGTGCTGCGCATCAATTAGGATTAACAACCTCGGCAACGATGATGTTTGGTCACGTAGAAACAATTGAAGAGCGCTTTGAACACCTTGCTTTACTTCGTCAGGTGCAATCTGAAAAACCTGAATTTGCTAAAGGATTTATTGCATTTATTCCATGGCCTTTTCAAGATGAAGGAACGTTGTTGAAGAAAGTGAGAGGAGTTAGAAATGAGGTGACGGGCGATGAATACATTCGTATGATTGCGATGAGTCGCATTATGTTGCCAAACATTAAAAATATTCAGGCTTCGTGGTTGACGGTTGGGAAAGCTGTTGCGCAGGTATGTTTACATGCAGGTGCTAATGATTTTGGATCTATCATGATTGAAGAAAATGTGGTTTCTGCTGCAGGTGCTCCGCATCGATTTACATCCAACGGAATTCAGGAAGCAATTCGCGAAGCAGGATTTGAACCGCAATTACGTAATCAGCAGTACGAATACAGAGAAATTCCAGCTACTATTGAACAACAAGTGATAAATTACTAATTTAGTCATAACAAAACACCTTTACTTGTGCGTCTACTAAAGCTCTTTTTCATTGTTTCCTTCTGTTTGATTTCATCGATGCTTTATGCAACGCATAATCGTGCAGGTGAAATTACTTATCGCAAAATTTCCAATTTATTTTACGAAGTAAAAATTGTTACTTATACGAAGTCATCGAGTCCTGCCGACCGACCTGAATTAGAATTCTGGTGGGGCGATGGCACAAGAGATACAATTCCTCGTCAGAGTATTACTCCCAATGTTGGTCCTGACATTCAGAAAAATATTTATGTAGGTACGCATACTTATCCTGGAAGTGGAAGTTATACGATGTATTTTTTAGATGAAAACAGAAATGCCGATGTAGTCAATATGCCCGGCTCTGTGAACATTGCGTTTTACGTTGAAACAAAGTTGGTCATCTCTCCGGCAATTTTAAATAATAGTTCTCCGAATTTATTACAACCTCCCATTGATAATGGAGCTGTTGGACAAATATTCCTTCATAATCCGAATGCATTTGATCCCGATGGCGATAGTTTGTCGTATGAGTTAGTGAAATGTAAAGGATTGGGAGGACAAGTAATTCCAACATTCTCTTATCCTGCCGCCAACAACTCATTTACTTTAGACAGTATTACAGGCGATTTAATTTGGGATAGTCCTATTTTAATTGGAGAATACAACGTAGCGATGATTATTCGTGAGTGGAGAAACTTACCTGGCATTGGAACATTTAATATTGGATATGTGACGCGCGATATGCAAATCACGATTTATCCTCCAGTGAATCAACCTCCAATTATTACGGCCATTAACGATACATGTGTTGAAGCGGGGACTGTATTAAACTTCACCGTTAATGTTGGTGAACCTAATAACGAATTAATCACATTAACTGCATCAGGAGGACCGTTTGTTACTGCCAACAATCCCGCAACATTTACTTCAACACCTGCTATTGGAATCAATAACGGAATTTTTAATTGGAACACTGACTGCTCGCATGTTCGCAAGTCGAAATACACGGTGGTGTTTAAAGCAATTGATAACAATACGAATGTACAATTGGTGGATCTAGAAACGATGTCGATTACCGTTGTTGGGCCATCACCTAAAAACCCATATGCCACACCGTTAGGAAATAGTTTAGTGTTAAATTGGGATACCAGTTTATGTGGGCAGGCTATAGGATACAAAGTTTATCGTCGACAGGGGTCTTACGGATTTACTCCTTCGCAGTGTGAAACAGGAGTTCCTTCTTACACTGGCTATAGTTTTATTGGACAAACAAACGGATTTTACAATACCACATTTACAGACGATAATAACGGAGTTGGCTTAGCGCCTGCCGTGCAATATTGCTATATGGTAATTGCGATTTATCCTGATGGCGCCGAAAGCTACGCTTCAATTGAATTCTGCGGAACGCTCATCAGAGATTTACCGATTATTACTAACGTTGATGTCAATACGACATCCAACAACAACGGAGAAATATACGTGGCTTGGGGCAAACCAACCAATCTTGATTTCACGCAAACTCCTGGTCCTTTCAAATACGTATTACAACGCAAATCAGGAAGTGGATCATTTACTGATGTAGTCACGAAAACTGATTTGAACGATACTACTTATACAGATTTAGGATTAAACACGGAAGATTCTTCGTATACGTATCGCATAGCATTTTCCAACGAAACACCAGGCAATTCGTTCTTGATTGGAAATACACAACAAGCAACAAGTATGTATTTGCGTGTAACTCCATCCGACGAACAAAACACACTTATCTGGAGCGTGAATGTGCCTTGGAATAATTCTTCGTATGAAATTTACAGAGAAGTTAGTCCTGGAATTTTTAATTTGATTGGCAACAGTACTACAAACACTTATACGGATGATAGTTTGACCAATGGAGTTGAATATTGTTATTATGTAAAATCATATGGCAGTTATTTAGACACTGGCTTGATTAATCCGATTATCAATAAATCACAAATCGGATGTGCAACACCGTTAGACAATGTTGCTCCTTGCGCACCGAGTATTACGATTAATGGAAATTGTTTAAACTTAACGGATACTATTAATTGGTCGACTGATTTAACTTGCGGAAGCGATATTGAAAAAGTGAATTTATATTTCAAAGGAGCGATGCAAAATACTTATGCATTAATTGCTACTGAAACCGGATTGAATGGCAGTTACATTTACAACAACCCTATTTCTATTGCTGGGTGTTATTATCTAACAGCTATTGATACAACCGGTAATATCAGTTTAAGTTCGGATACGTTGTGCATTGATCCTTGTCCTACATATGAATTGCCGAATGTTTTCACTCCGAATGCTGATAATATAAACGATCTCTATCATCCTATTCTTCCTTACCGCGATGTGCAAGACATTACCTTTAAAGTATACAATCGCTGGGGTGCATTAATGTTTGAAACTACAGATATTGATATTAACTGGAATGGTAAGAAAAACAACAATGGCGAAGAAGCTCCTGCGGGCGTTTACTTCTTCATCTGCACTGTTTATGAAATATCTGCTACTGGAGAATTACTTCCAAGAAATATCAACGGAACAATAGAATTAATTCGATAAAAATGATTTTAGGAATTATTCCAGCACGTTACGCATCGACTCGGTTTCCGGGCAAACCATTAGTTAATATTGATGGCAAACCAATGATTCAACGCGTTTATGAGCAAGCCTTAAAAGCCGATTTAGATGATGTTGTAATCGCTACTGACGATAATCGTATAGCCAAGGCCGTTAGAGACTTTGGAGGACATGTTGTTTTAACTTCTGAAAATCATCCGAGTGGAACTGATCGTTGTGCAGAAGCATTACAATTATTTAAAGGAGATTGGACCGCAGTTGTAAATATTCAAGGTGATGAGCCATACATACAACCAAGTCAGATTAACGCGATAGCATCACTTTTGAAAAACGGAGCACCCATCGCAACGCTGTTTAAAAAAATTGATTCGATAGAAGAGCTTACCAATATCAACTCGCCAAAAGTTGTTTTAGGAAATACTGGCAATGCATTATATTTTAGTCGACAGCCAATACCATTTCAAAAAGGCATTGACATAAACGATTGGCTGAACCATGGCACTTACTACAAGCATATCGGAATTTATGGATACCAGTCGGCTATTCTTCCTGAGCTCACGCAACTAAAACAAGGTGTTTTAGAGATGGCAGAATCGTTAGAACAGCTACGTTGGTTAGAGAATGGGTACATCATCAGAACGGCTGAAACGACCGAAAATACGGTGGCAATTGATACTCCTGAGGACTTATCACGACTTAAAAGCCTTTAATTACTAGTTATTTACAAGTTTGATTGTTAATAACCCTTGTTGGTAGGGAACTTTCTGCTATCTTCGTATTTCAATATTTACCCCATGGTAAGACCTGACCAATACATTTGTGAGCTTTTATTTACCAATGATTGTGTAATCATTCCAGGATTAGGAGGTTTTGTATCTAATACGAGATCTACTTTTTTAAATCCATCACAACATACATTTACACCGCCATCAAAGAAAGTAGCTTTCAATTCAAGCTTACGAACTAACGATGGATTATTGGCGCATTACATTAGTCAGGAAGAAAATATTACTTATCACGAAGCAAATGAAGTAATCAGTGCTTATGTTGATGATGTTTTCAGAAAGCTGGCATTAGGAGAGCAAATTAGTATTGAAGAAGTAGGAACGCTTTCGATGGATATGGAAAAGCACCTACAATTTGAACCTGAGACCAACTCCAACTTTTTGCTTTCAACTTTTGGAATGACATCGATACATTCTCCAGCAATTAAGCGAGAAGAAGCCGCAATGGAAGTTGTTAAAGGAGAAAATAATACTGTTACAAAAGGACCTAAAAAACGCACGAAACTTTGGAAAATTATTGAGTTGGTACCTGCAGCTGCAGTATTAGCAATTATGATTTTTAATCCTCGTGTAGTTCATACCTTAAACAATAACTTAGGAAATATTATCAGTGTTCCGGTTCCAAATGAAATCAAGACGACTGATCTTCCGAAGGAAAAGAAAAATGATACTAAAACAGTTGAACTTACGGTTGAAAATACACAGCCAAAAGTAAATACAACTGATGTTGATAGTAAGAATGACTCCTTTAATCAGAAAATGATTGAAGAGACAGCGAAGGCATTACAAGATGCATTCGACAAAGAAGTAGAAGAGAAAACAAAAGCAATTCTAGCAGGAGAATCTGTTGAAAATATTACTTCAAAAGAAGTTAAGCAAGTAAAAACCGAAGTTGAAAATACAACCATAAAAGAAACTAAAGTTGTAGTAGAGAAGAAAGAAAAATCAGAAAAAAAAGAAGTTAAAACAACTAAAGAAGAAAAAAGTAAAAAAGTACGATTAAAGAAATACAATGTAATTGGTGGCGTTTTTTCGGTAAAGTCGAATGCACTTAACTATGTAAAACAGGCAAAAGCCGATGGATATCAAGCTGCCATTGCAGGAAAGAATAAGAAAGGAAGATGGGTAGTAAGTTTAGCAAGCGCTAATAGCGAATCTGAATTACAACCTACTCTTCAAACTATTCAGGCAACTTATGAAAAAAATGCCTGGATTTATAAAAAATAAAATCACCTAAAAATCTAATACCTTAAAACCATCAATTATGTTGATGGTTTTTTTATACCAATAAAATGAAGCAAAAATTAGAATTCGATCTTACCACAAAAATTATTTCAGCATTAGTTATTGCGATTCCTTTTGTGATGATGATTTCACAATATTTTATTGTGAATGGCGACAATGTCATACTCACATTAACGAGTTTTTTTCTTTTCATCACTTATTTAGTTGCATGGTTGCTTCACCCTACTTCGTATGAAATCACCAATGAAAAGCTACTTATTCATCGACCAATTAGCGCAATTAAAATAAATCTAGGGGCCATAAAAAATATCGAGCGAACTGAGCCTGGATACAGCATGCGCTTATTTGGATCGGGAGGCTTGTTTGGTTATTACGGATTGTTTACTTCAAACAAATTAGGAAGACATCATCGCTATACTGGAAACAATAAAAACCTTGTGTTGCTTACTACAGATAAGAAAAAATACTTGCTAAGTATTTATGATGAATTATTCTTTCAGGAATTAAGCAAAGCATTAAAATCTTAAAACTAATTTTTAACAATGGGCAAAGTGATTATTGTCACTGAAAACAACTTATCGAATTAAGAAATTTGCTTTATCAATATTTACAAAAATGATTGCCAAGTTATACTCCATTTTTAATCATAAATGTCCTCGTTGTTTAGAAGGCGATATTTATGCGAACAAAAGCTCTTACGATTTGAAAAACATTACGAACATGAATCATTCATGCGACAAATGTGAATTAGATTTTGAACGAGAGCCTGGGTATTACTACGGCGCCATGTATGTGAGCTACGCACTAACGGTAGCCATAGCCGTTTCTGTTTTTGTAGCGTATATTGTTTTATTTCCTTCGTTTGATGCACTTACGTACATCGTTGCATTAACGCTTGTTTTGTTGGGATTGGCACCTTGGACTTTCAGAACATCGAGAGTGATCTGGCTTAATTTCTTTATTAAGTTTAAACCAGAAATTCAGAAGGAAGTCCGCGCAAAAAAGGCAGCGTAGTTATTTTAAACTTGCGCAAACCGACTTAATCACTTCTGATAACGGAGTATACTGAAAATTTAAATCCGTGTTGATTTTATTGCCGTTATAATATCTTTTCTGATGAGCAGAATAAGCAGTATCTTTTGTAATAAACGGTTTATGTCCTGTTACTTTATAGCGCATCCATTCTAATCGCCAGATCATTTGCGAAAGCACGAAAGGAACTTTGATAGATGGAGCTTTTACATTCAGTGCTACTGCAATCTGATTAAACAAATCCTGAAAGGAAATATTAGCTGCATTTAAAATATAACGCTCACCATTGATAGTACTTTCATTTAATGCAATGATAGCCTTAGCAACATCACCTACTCCAACAAATCCGCTAATGCCTTCAGTATAGAATGGAAACTTGTTTTTTATTTTCATGAATAAAGACGAACTATCTGTCTTCCAATTTCCGGTACCTAAAATAATAGATGGGTTCACCATATTCACGGGCAATCCTTCGGCATGGGCACGCCATACTTCGCGCTCAGCGTTGAATTTACTGATGGCATACACAGAATTATGTTTACCGGCAATCCAATCGCTATGCTCATCTAATTCGCCTGCATCTGCCACACGACCTAATGTAGCCACGGAGCTCACATGCGTAAAGCAAGTGATATGTCCGCAATCAAGTGAAAGATTAACCATATTGGCAGTTCCTTCCACATTCACTTTCATCATGAGCGCATAATCGTTCGGATCAAAAGAAACGACGTTAGCGCAATGAATCACATGTGAAACGCCTTGTAATGCAGTTTCTATTGAATCTATATCAAGCACATCGCCTTGCACCCACTCTACAAATGATTCCCAACCGGTATAGTGCTTTAAATTCCCAATACCATTCCCACGACTAAGCGCACGTACCTTCACGCCTCGTTGAGCATACTCGTGAATAAGTCGCGCCCCTACCAGTCCTGTTCCGCCTGTAATGAGTATCATACCCGCAAAAGTGATAGATATTTTCCACTTAACCTAACAACTGTGTTTTAAAAATCGCTTGTTAATAAAGGGAATTTCATTAGCCTGTTAGAAGTTGTCAGAAAGCGAGGTGTAATTATCTTTGCAGTATGAGTCAAAAATTAAACTTCGTAGAAGAATTACAATGGCGAGGCATGATACACGATGTGATGCCAGGAACAAAAGAGCAATTTGCAAAAGAAATGACAACTGCTTATGTGGGCTTTGACCCAACAGCAGAATCGTTGCATGTTGGAAATTTAGTTCCGATTATGCTTTTAAAACATTTGCAGGTGAACGGACATCAACCAATAGCTTTAGTTGGTGGCGCAACTGGAATGGTGGGTGATCCTTCGGGAAAAAAAGAAGAGCGTAAGCAATTAAAAGAAGAAGTATTAAATCATAACGTGGCGTGTATCCGTAAACAGCTTTCTAAATTTTTAGATTTCGAAAACGGTGCTAATAAAGCCATCATGACCAACAACTACGATTGGTTTAAAGAGTTTAGCTTATTAGGTTTTCTTCGCGATGTTGGAAAACATATTACGGTGAGTTATATGATGTCGAAGGACAGCGTACAAAACCGTTTAGAAACAGGAATATCGTTTACTGAATTTAGTTATCAGTTAATTCAGGGGTACGACTTTTACTACCTGAATAAAAACATGAATGCAAAAGTGCAGATGGGTGGCTCTGACCAATGGGGAAACATTACGACTGGTACAGAGTTAATCCGCAGAATGGAAGGAGGAGAAGCATTTGCCTTGACTTGTCCGCTAATTACCAAAGCAGACGGAAGCAAGTTTGGCAAGAGTGAAAGTGGGAATGTTTGGTTGGATGCGAAGTTAACATCGCCTTATAAATTTTATCAATTTTGGTTGAATGCCAGCGATGCTGATGCAGGAAAGTACATCCGCATATTTACTTTACTATCGAAAGAAGAAATTGAAAAGTTAGAAACAGAACATGCTACGGCTCCGCACTTACGCATATTACAAAAAGCATTAGCGAAAGAAGTAACCATCATTGTTCACTCGGAAGAAGCATGGCAAGGCGCTGTAGATGCATCTGAAATTTTATTTGGCAATGCAGCTACGGATACCTTACAGAAGTTAGACGAAGAAACATTATTAAGCGTATTTGAAGGAGTGCCACAAGTAAAGCTTTCGAAAGAAGAACTAACGGCTGGCATTAACGCAATTGAATTTTTATCTGACAAAACACAGATCTTCCCTTCTCGCGGCGAAGCAAGAAAAATGATTCAGGCTGGTGGTGTAAGTATCAACAAAGAAAAGATTGCTGATATCAATGCTACGGTAAATGCAGAAGGATTATTGAATAATAAATATTTGCTGGTGCAGAAGGGGAAGAAGAATTATTATTTGATTATTGCGGAATGATTTAATTTGCTAATTTGAAAATGTGACGATTTGCCAATTTGAAAATTTAACTATTTGATGATTTGACCTCGATAGATATTGGAGTTGATGTTTTGAGCTGGATGTCGCAATGGATTTACAAAAACGATTCGACCAATAAAAACAGATTTGTTTTAGGGGTTAAAGGTCAAAGGCCTTTGATTTGTATTGGAATAAATCCGAGTTTATACCTCCCTAAATCCCTCTGAAGGAGGGACTTTAAATAACACACCTCTCCTTTGGAGAGGGAGGGAGAGGTCAATACATTTTTTGAATTATTTTTACCCCGTGCAAAATTGGATTTACAAAAACGATACGACCAATAAAAACAGATTTGTTTTAGGGGTGAAAGGTAAGAGACCTTTGATCTGTATTGGAATAAATCCGAGTACTGCCACACCCGAAAAATTAGATAATACCTTAACAGCTGTTTCAAGAAGAGCGTTAGATTATGAATTTGATGGATGGATCATGTTGAATGTTTATCCCCAGCGAGCAACGAATCCGAATAATCTTCACAAGCGAATGAATAAAATGATTCATCAGCAAAACATTTTGGAGATTGAAAAAATATTTCGGCAATATCCCGAGGCACCTATTTGGGCGGCTTGGGGGAATTTAATTGAGAAAAGAGATTTTTTAAAAACCTGTTTGAAAGATCTTATTTTGCTTTCGCAGGATCACAAAAGTAAATGGATAAGCGTTGGTGCTATTTCCAAACAAGGTCATCCGCATCATCCATTGTATTTGAAAAAAGAATTGATGGCGGAGGAGTTTGATGTCATGGGATATATGCAAGAATACTAATACGTGAATTTGAAAATTTGAAAGTTTGAAAATGCACCTCGCGAATTATCGGGATTGAAAATGAAATAGAGAGGCCACTGCTTGTACCGAGCTTGCCGAGTTAATGATTTAAAAACAAGCCACACATACCTTGGGGGGACAGCAGCCCCACCCCACGAACAAAATTATGCTTTCGCAAACAATTATCCGGTTAATAAACATTTACAAACGCTTAAGTTAATGTGCTAGTGAGCTAATGTGCTAATGTGCTAGTGTGCTAATATGATAATATGCTAGTGTGCTAGTGTGCTAATGTGCTAGTGTGACTCCCGAATTACCGGGAGCAAAAATTTGATTCCGTCCAAAAACAAAGCAAGCAGCCGGTAGCAGTAATAATTCCAATTTATTTTCGTTAACTAATTTCATACTTTTGATTCCACACTCCATGCACATGAAAAAAATCTTATTCGTCCTAACCATATTAATTTCACAAGTATCGTTTGCACAGACCATCCGACTAAAAGATGAATACGGAGAAAAAGTTTATTACGTAGATGGAAATTTCTTGCGCAATAAAGACCAGTATGGAGAGAAGCTATTTTATTTTGATGGTGGTACGATACGAAGAACGGATGAATACGGAGAGAAGTTATTATTTATTGATGGATCGTATGTGCGTTTTAAAAATGCCATTGGAGAAAAGGTATTTTATTTTGATGGCAAAACCATCCGCTCAAAAGATGCTTATGGCGATAAATTATATTACCTCGACTGCTCTACCCTTCGACGTAGTAACCAATATGGGAGCAAAGAATTTTACTTCGAGGGCATCCCTGAAAAATGGGTGATTGTATGTTTAATTAAATAAAACAAATAGATGTATTTATTAAATTTAGTAGCGGGCTTTATACTGCTGTTATTTTCGTGTAATAATTCAACAAAAGAAAACACTGGCGATAATATTTCATCAGAATCATCAGTAGTAATAACACCTACCGGAGAAAAATTAATTAAACGAATTGCTCCACCATCAGGCTTTTCATGGGAAACGGCATCGCCAAATTCATTTGCAGAATTTTTACAAAATCTACCTTTAGCACCTGCGGGATCTCCCATTCTTGATTACTCGGGAAATCAGATTAGCAATCAATCAGAACATATTGCAATTATTAATTACGATGTAGGAAATAAAGATTTGCAACAATGTGCAGATGCTACTATTCGTTTGCGTGCTGAATATTTATTCAAGCAGCAGCGCTACGATGAAATAGGATTTCATTTTACAAGTGGAGATTTTTTCAAATGGACAGACTATGCTGATGGTATGCGACCGATCATAAATGGAAACACTGTTTCATTTTCTAAGACTGCTGCTGCAGACAATAGCTATAGTGCCTTTCGTAAATATCTTGATGTCGTTTATAATTACGCAGGGACAATTTCCGTCAACAAAGAAACAGAAAAAGTAACAAGTAATGATGCTATCAGTAGTGGAGATATTATTATCACGCCTGGCAGTCCAGGACATGCAGTGATGATTGTTGGAGTAGCTGTAAATAAAAACAAAGAGAAATTATATTTATTAGCCGAAAGCTATATGCCTGCACAATCTATCCACGTCCTGACCAATCCTTTTGAAACAGGTGTTAGTCCTTGGTATCATTTAGACTTAAACAGCGGTAGTATTGAAACCGCCCGCTATACTTTTAGCATAGCGAATATTAAGCGTTTTAAGTAAATAGTTTTTAATGTTATTTGATTTTCGGGATTTTAAACAACTCCCAATAAAAACGGGGGCTACCGCCCCCTACCCAAAACAAAGATAACGCTTGAAGAACAATTATCCGGTAAATAAACATTTACAAACGTTTAATTTTCACCATCGGAATCGGGACACAATAAATACTATTCTCCTAGCTTCGCTAATAGAAGGCAAGGAGAGGTCAAGAAATAACTGTAGCGTTGGCACCCTGATAGCGTAAATAGACTTTCAGCAAACCTTAAATTTAAAACCTCCCTATATCCCTCCAAAGGAGGGACATTATAAAGAAATCTCCTCTCCTTTGGAGAGTACCGATAATTATCGGGAGGGAGAGGTCAAGAAATAATTGTAGCCTTAGCCCCTGGTAGCACAAGCACACTTCAACCCTAGAAAAACAACCTCCCCCTCAAACAATAACTTGTTAGTTATTTCCACAAATAATTCTAGGAGGGAATTAATACAACCCGTAAATTTGAATATTATTGAAATAATAGCAGCTGTTTAGAGGGAAATGCTTTCATTCCATCTATTCATTTATTATTTCAATTTGTCGGGATTTTACTAAAACAACAATTAATAAAAATGAAAACTAAAAGTTTAATCGCAGCACTCTTATTAGCTGCAAGCAGCGCCTTTGCGCAAGTACCTCCGTATGTACCTACCAACGGACTCGTAGGATGGTGGCCGTTTAATGGAAATGCGAATGATGAGAGTGGAAATGGAAATAATGGGACGGTTAATGGGGCGACTTTGACGAGTGATAGATTTGGGAATGCGAGTAATGCCTATAGTTTTGATAGAAGTTCGATCAAGTCGATAGATATCGTAAATTCCAATGAATTAGATAGCATAACAAACATTTCAATTTCATTATGGATAAATATTTCGTCTTATGGTCAAGCAGGGCAGGCTGGATATAATCATTATTTAAACAAATCAGATCAAAATAACTCGCATCAATTTATATTGGCAAATAATAACGTGGGGCTTTATTTTTATTACGGTTCTGGTTCCAATTTTTTTCAAACTAATACTTTGCCTATTTTAAATCAGTGGAATAATTTGAATCTTACATATACATATGACGGGAGTCTACAAAATTCTTGGTGTAGATTTTATTTGAACGGTATATGTACTGATTCTTTTCCAACTAATGTAAACTTACCAATTACAAATTATAATTTGAAAATTGGTAGCTTGGGTACAGCAAACTATGATGTTGTTGATGGCTTTCTTGATGATATCTGTATCTGGAACCGCGCCCTCACTCAACAAGAAATTACAGCTTTATACAATGCACAATCGTGTATTAGTAACACCATCACTGCTGATGGTCCAACCACCTTCTGTGCTGGCAATTCGGTTAATTTAAAAAGTGATGTTGTAGGTGGTACCTATCAATGGAAGAAGAATGGAGTGAATGTGACTAGCAACGGAACATCACGCACTTATAAAGCAACAGCAACGGGATCTTATACTTGCGTAGCAACGTGTAGCGGTACTGCCTTAACGAGCAATGCCATTCAAGTAACAACTAAAACAAATGCCTTTGCCTCTTTAACTGCTAGCGGAGCAACATCGTTCTGCGCCGGTGACAGCGTAACTCTTAACTGCACTAACCTTGGAAGCAATTACAGCGTGCAATGGTATCGTACCAACGTTTCTATTGAGAATGCAACCAATTATTCATTGGTAGTTAAACAACCGGGCACGTACAAAGTAGTAACTAAAAATTTAACTACTGGTTGTTCACGTATTAGTGGTAGTGCTATTACTACTAACGTAAATTGCAGAATTGCTAATAACAATCCATCAGAGCCAACAAGCAATGATATCAACGAAGAAGCAAAAACACTTGCACCAGAATTATCGCAAGGCGTAAATCTATTCCCGAATCCTAATAACGGTTCTTTCAAATTTACATACGAAGGCGAGGTAGAAGGCGAAGGAACAATTCAAGTAATCAATGCGATGGGACAAACTATTTATCAGTCGCAAGTAACAGCTGAAGATAATCGCATCAACAAAGAAATTTCCTTAGGAGATCACTATCAGAAAGGCATCTATATTGTGCGCTTGTTAATCAACGGCGGACAAAATGATAGTCGTATGATTGTGCAGTAAACCCCCGATTAAATTTTTATTACAGGGTATGGTTAAAACCATACCCTGTTTTTTTATTTCTCATAATAGCGAATTGTGGTTTTCTACAAGCAGGGTGGGGCCTGCAGTAGTTACTACAGGCAAACCCCACCCTGAAAATATTTTTCTCATCTATAGTGAAGTGTGCTTTGCGCTACTTCACTATAGATCCTTCTTCTTATTCCAAATAAAGAAATACCCAACGCCTAAAATAATCGCCAATGAAAAAGTGAAATTGGTGATTAAAAATCCTTGGTCTTCAGCGGTTAAATCACCACCACCGCGACGTAGTTTAAAAACAAAGAAAGATAAGATACATCCAACAATTACGGATGTTACAATAATGATGACACGACGACGATTTGACATACGCCAAAGATATAAATTCTAATTATACGATATTTGCGCTACCTTAGAACGATGGAGACAAATCGCCAACCCAATGCCCTAATTCATTGCAGTAGTCCGTATTTATTGCAGCATGCCTATAACCCTGTGCACTGGCTACCATGGACAACCGATGCTTTGCAAAAAGCAAAAGAGGAGAATAAGTTAATCATTGTTAGTATTGGCTATTCCACCTGCCATTGGTGCCATGTGATGGAACGAGAAAGTTTCGAAGATGAGGAGATTGCTACAGTGATGAATAAAAATTTTATTTGCATAAAAGTCGATCGTGAGGAGCGCCCCGACCTCGATAAAATTTATATGGATGCAGTACAACTGATGACCGGCAGAGGTGGCTGGCCATTGAACTGTGTTTTGCTTCCTGATGGTCGTCCGATTTATGGAGGAACCTATTTTCACAAAGAACAATGGAGATCTATTTTACTGCATATCGCCAATTTGTATCGCAACGATGCAGAAAAATGTATGACCTACGCACAGGAACTTACAGAAGGACTTCTTAAAATGGAATCTTTACGGAACGACACTACCGTTAGTAAGATGGAGTCGACTGACTGGCAACAGCTTTTTCTGAATTGGTCAGTTAATTTTGATACTACCGATGGTGGGAATAATCGTTCTCCTAAATTTCCGATGCCAAACAATTACGATTGGATGCTTGACTTTTATTTATTGTGTCAACATCCTTATGCTGGTGAGCATTTGCAACTCACCTTGAATAAAATGTTGCTTGGAGGAATCTATGATCAACTTGGGGGAGGATTTTGCAGATACAGCACTGATATGGAATGGAAGGTTCCTCACTTTGAAAAAATGTTGTACGATAACGCGCAACTATTATCACTTTATGCGAAGTCGTATAGTATTTTCAAGAATGAAAAATACAAAGAAACAATTGAAGGGATTTTTACTTTCTTGAATAATGAGTTAAAGTCTGATTCGAATTTATAT
>JBKCGZ010000101.1:0-2869 GCA_046303115.1 Bacteroidota bacterium
CAGAATCCGTATTACACGTGGTGAGTTACCAATGGAAGTATTGGATTTAGAAGATGAAATAGCTGGACTACAAACTCGTGTAACGAACTATACAGAAGAAGCAGCTGAGTTAGATGAGCAAATCAAAAATCGTAAGCAAGCAATTAAAGATGCTCAGGCTGCGATTAAAAAATTCCAATCTCAGCAATCAAGCGTTAAGAATAATCGTGAGTTCGATTCATTAAACAAAGAAATCGAATATCAACAATTAGAAATTCAATTATGCGAAAAGCGCATTAAAGAACATACTGCTGAATTAGCATCAAAGAATTTAATAGTTGAAGCATCGGTAAAAGCTTTGGAAGAAAGAAAGCTTGACTTAGAAAATAAGAAATCAGAATTAGAATCAATCGTTGCTGAAACTGAAAAAGAAGAGCAAGAACTTTTAGTTGAATCTAACAAATCTTCTGATGTAATTGAAGCTCGTTTATTGACTGCTTACCAACGTATCCGTAAGAATGCTCGAAACGGATTAGCTGTAGTACCAGTTGATCGTGATGCATGTGGTGGATGTTTCAACAAAATCCCGCCTCAGCGTCAGTTAGATATTCGTCAGCGTAAGAAAGTTATCGTTTGCGAGCATTGCGGACGTATCTTAGTTGATGGTGCAGTAATTGAATAGTAATTAAATATAGCCTAATAGCAGAGCGGCGAACTTTTCAAGTTCGCCGCTTTTGTTTTTACTCTTGATTCTTATAAAGGTCTTTTTTACTTCCTTCAAATAATTCGTAGCCTAATAGTCTACAATCAATTGGTCCGTTAAAAAGTTGAATCTTTCGATTATTACGTAATCCAACAGCCTTTGCACCTTCAGGACTACCAGTAAAAATCCATGCTTTATAACCTGCATAGCTTTTCTTAAATTTATCTCCGATCTCTTTGTATAAGGCTTCGATGTCTTCCACTTGTAGCTTTTCGCCATAAGGAGGATTAATAATGATCACACCATTTCCTTGAGGTCTTTCGAAATCCCTGAAATCACCTAATGATAATTCCACCATATCCTCTACTCCTGCGCTCACAACATTTTCTTTTGCTTTTTCCAAAGTGTATTTATTGATTTCATTTCCATAAATACGAACTGGTTGCTCATTGATACGTTCTAATTGTTTTTCACGAATCGTCTTGTATAAAGCTTCATCAAAATTCAACCACTTTTCAAAAGCGAATTTTTTTCTGAAAATTCCTGGAGGAATATTAGCCGACATTAATGCTGCTTCGATAGGAATAGTTCCCGAGCCACACATAAAATCAACTAAAGGTTTATGGGGCTCCCAACCAGATAGCATAATTATTCCAGCTGCTAATACTTCGCTTAAAGGAGCTTTATCTACATCCACACGGTAACCACGACGATGCAATGAATCACCGCTGCTATTGATTAAAAGTGTGCATTTGTTTTTATTGATAAAAACATTCACTTCTAAATCGGGATCCGTCTTACTAACGTCAGGGCGTTTACCCGTTTCTTTACGAAAGCAATCAGCAATAGCATCTTTTACCTTTAATGCCGGATATAAATTGTTATCAAACAAATCAGAGTTTAATGTACATCGAACAGAAAAGGTCTGATTAACCTTCATCAATTCTGTCCAGTCAAGTTTTAATACTTGCTCATATAAATCATCACCATCTTTAATAGGAAAACCGGTAAGACTAATCATTACACGAAGGGCAAGGCGGCTGCTGAAATTTACTTTATAAACGAAACCTAAATCACCGATGCAAGAAACTGCACGCGTATGAATTTCAACATCACGTCCGCCTAACTGACGAAGTTCTTTTGATAAAAGTTCTTCCAAACCAGCGTAGGTAGAAACAACTAATCGTAAATCTGATTTCAATAACATACAGCGAAGATAGGCAAACTACAACGATTTATTTTTTAATACTCCAAAGGGTATTGAACATCCTATTGTGAGATTCCTGCCCATCCCAGCGATACCTACGTATTTTAATCTTGATAAATGATTAAAATAAACTTCATTGGTAATATTATTTGCTATGATGTAGAAATCAATACAAACAGATTTCGATTCATACTTTGCCGATAATCCTCCTCCAAAAAGTGAATAGGCATCAGTAACTATTTCAAATTGATCGATACGTTTTTGCTTAGCGAAATAATCGTACTGCACATTTGCTCTTAGACTCTTCCAATTTGTATTCTTCGACTTGACGAATTCATAACTAAGCACTGCATTTAAATGAAAAGGAGGGATAAATGGTAATGCTAAATCTGTCTCTTGATTAACAGCCCAAACATATGATATCTTATTCTCAAAATGGACGTGGTTTACTGGATGATAATCGACCGATAATTCTCCACCATAAAACAATGCATCTCCTTGAACATATTTGAAGATAGGGTAAAATTCATTATCAACTTCCTGAGTTTGATTTTCAAAATTTCGATAATAAATAAACTTGTTAAATGCATTATAGAACAGCGAAAATTCCCCTCCTACTTTATCACTCTCATAACCTAGACCAGCATCGAATTGCCAACTTGTTTCAGGTTTTAAATCAGGATTACCGAGTTCATATCGAAAAGTCCCTTCATGCACTCCATTTGCAGATAACTCTGAAATATTAGGCACACGAAATCCACGGCCCGCATTCCATCGAAAATGTAATTTGTCGGTAGCATCATAGGTAAAACCAAGGGACCCACTGATTGCATTAAATGATTTATCAAACGAATTAAATACGCCACTTAAACTATCAACGCTAATCGTTTTCGCATCATAACGTAACCCAAAATTCCTTGTCCATTTGTTTTTTATTTTTTTCAAAGATGAAAAAACACCTAATTCATTAGAAATATAAT
>JBKCGZ010000102.1:0-12430 GCA_046303115.1 Bacteroidota bacterium
GTTATTGATAAAGAGATTATTGAGGTTAATACTCATTGAACCTTTTGGAACAAACGACATCCCATTTTCGCTCTTTAATTTGAACTTATTAGGATTCTTGAAATACATTTTCACCTTGGCAATTGGTAACTTTAAAAATGCAACATTCGTTTTCATTTTTCCTTCTGCTTCATAGTCTGAAACTTTGTCCATTTTTGCCTGAACATTTTTTAATAAAGGATTAGTGGTTTGTCCGAATGTATTAAAGTGACAAAATAAAATGAATACTACTATTCTGAAGGTTATCTTTATCATATGAGTTGTACTAAGAAAGAATATCTTTTTTTCTAAATGAGAGGATGGCCATTGATAAGAAAATGCCAATATGTGCTAATAATATGTACAGGCTCTTTTTAATGGCTGGCCAATTTTCAATACTTCCTTTTATAGGCTGACCATAATCATCCAAGCCGATATAAAAGAAACCTTTCCATCCTACGAGATAAGAAGTAAATAGCCAAGGCTTAATGTTTCTATCAATCACTGGGATATTCATATTCGAAACGATGGTAAAGAATAAAACAATGCAAACGGTAGCTACGATTGGTCCGATGGAATTTTCAGCAAAAACAGAAAGTAACATTCCTAAGGCTACAATTACTGTTAACGCAATAGCCGCGTAACCGAAGGCAGCGAAATACCTCCACATAATATCATCTTTAGTAATTTGAAGAATAAATGACTCCTCCCCTTTTACTCGAAAAACTAACATGTCTTCTTGTCCAAAAATCACCAAACTTAAAAATAAAGCAATGATAGCCATCCAGATTAAAAGACAAACAGTAAAAATAAATGACGCTACAAATTTCACGAGTAAAAGCTGCGTGCGACTTACAGGCTTTGTGAGCATGACTCGTAAGGTGCCCATGTTTGCTTCGCCTGATATAGTATCGGCTGCAACTAACGCAACAAGAATAGGAACCTGGACTAATAATGTGTTCAAGATGATGTAACACATAAAGTAACCATTAATGGCTTTGGATTTATCAATCTCAAAATTGTCTTGTATGTTTTGTAACATCAAGTCCATGTAGCTCTGACCATCATACTTAAACGCAAATTGAAAAATCAAAACAATTGCTGTAATAGCAGCAAATGCAATATAGGTCCTCGGCCTTGAGTAAATTTTATGTAATTCAATTTGAAGAAGCGTGAACATGATCTTGCGTTTTAGTTAATTTCAGGAAGTAGTCTTCTAAGGAATGAAGATTTTGAATTAAATAAATGTCGGTCTCATTCGCTGTTAGATAGCGAATCAAATCAGGAATTTCACTCTTTATGATTTCTAGTTGAATTTGATTATTGATGTTGCTAAGACCCTTTGTCCAATTGCTATTTGATAACAATTCAAATGCTTTTTGATTATCTCCAGTTTCTAATTTTACTATTGTCTTAGAAGGATCTAATAAAACTTTTACTTCTCCTTCAACGACTTTTTTACCATTATGAATAATGAGCATTCGGTTAGCAATAAGTTCTATCTCGCTTAACAAATGAGAAGAAACCAAAATTGTTTTATTCCTTTCATGACTAAGTTTTAAAATAAGATTACGTATATCAGCAATTCCTTGAGGGTCGAGTCCATTGGTAGGCTCATCTAAAATGATTAAATCAGGATTATGAACGAGCGCAACGGCAATTCCTAAACGTTGCTTCATCCCTTGACTAAAAGTTCCTGCTTTACTATTGTAACGATTAGCTAAACCGACAAGTTCTAATTGATCCATCAAAAGCGATTTAGAAACGGAGATACCACTCATTTTCGCAAACAACTTTAGATTGTCGTAAGCGGAAAGGTACTTATACAAATCTGGTTTCTCAATGACCGCTCCGACTCTTTTTAAAATTTCATTTCGATGCGTATGGAGATTCATCCCAAAAATCTCAATACTACCAGCTTCTGGTTGAATCAAACTAAGCAGCATTCGGATGGTAGTAGACTTCCCTGCACCGTTTTGCCCAAGAAATCCAAAGATATCGCCTTGATTTACTTCGAAACTTAAATTATCAACCGCTTTAAAGTCCTTAAAAGATTTAGAGAGTTGATGGGTTTTTAAAATTGTATTCATAGGAGATTTAATAACAATCTCCTGAGGTTAAAGTTTTTGGGGTAATTGTAAATTCAATAAGTGTAAAGCTTAAAAATGAATAAATACTATCCAACACATTCAACCCTTCTTTTCTTGAAAAATGTTTTTGTTTTAACAATGCTATACTTGGAAAGTTTGTAAGATTGAGAAATACTATAACAACTATCACTTTTTTCTGAGTATAACATTGAATTTGTTAAAATAATTTCACCTGTTTTAATATTTGATTCAAATCCATCAAACATATCTAATTTAATAACGGAAATAGGACCATTCTCATGATTAAAAATAACAAAAGTTTCATTCAAACATCCACCGTCCGAATGACATCCTGAATTAACTATTATTTCGCTTCTTTTCTTTAATCCAACTATGTCATCAATTCTTAAATCATAACTACCATTTGGATATGGTTTGCCAATTAAAAACTCATAATAATAATCATTAACTTGAATTATAGCTTTATGATCCCAAGCAGGAAAATTGTCACTAACATCATCTGAACCTGAATTATAAGAATCAACTAAAAGTTTAATATTTTTTATACCACCCTTATTAGAAATTGATTTAACTAATTTATACTTTAAAGATAGGTTATAAAAATGATTATCAAGTTCCTTTCCTACTTCATATGGCCATTCTTGAGGCATTTGAGCGCATAAATTTATGGAGAAAAACACAATTAATAAAGTAAAAAACTTTTCTTTCATTAGAATTTACAATTAAATATAATAGTAAGAATATTTCTAACTTTTTTAATCGAAAAAAATAATAATAAAATACTATATGATTTATTAACTACAACTTGTCCATGGATTACCACAAAGCCATACGTCTTGCACCCAACCCATTTTTCCTTTATAAATTATTTGTACCCAAGAACCACAGATATCGTTTATTCTGAGACCATATTCAGTTGTACGTATAACAGAAACAACATTTTTACCATTTGGAACATCATATAATTTTAATGGTTGATCACCATAATTTCTAGTTCCGATTGATATTACTGATTTGTGAACCCACCCTTGCCCACCTGGAAGATTAATATCGTTTTCTATTCCGTGAATAGGGCCACTAATTTTAAACCAGCCATTATTAGCTACTATAATATCAAAACAACATCCATCAGGAAAATTAACAGGCATAATTTTATAGATGATTTCTCCTCCTGGTGACTTACGAATATTTGTCCCTGAGTTGTCAGGGTCATCCCAACATACACTTAAACGGCTATTACTACAATTTTTATTAATCAATTTAACATGTTTTTGTTTCGCCTTAGAATCATTTTTTAATGAAAAGGATGTAATCAAAATAAAAGTGAAAATTAAATTAATAAGGGTAATTAATGAATTATTTTTTTTCATGATTTATTTTTAATTGGCAATACAAATTTAAGTGATTGATGTCTTTTTTTTTAAAAACTCATTAATATTTTAACAAAAAATTACTTATATTAAATTTCACAATCTCAATGCACTCTCCAAAGCCAACTCAATCATTGGCTTTAGTGAGCGTTCACGGTCGTCGGCGGAAATTTCTTCACCAGTAGGAATTACATCAGAAACAGTTAAAAGAGTAGCTGCTGATTTTCCTAGGTACATCGCGTTAGCAAATAAGGCAAAGGCTTCCATTTCTACTACTAAACAGTTATGCTCTTCAGCGACCTTTGGTAAATCCTTCGATTTACGATAAAATATATCACTTGAATGAACAGCTCCACTACGAATATTTATATTCATCGTCTTCGCTGTTTCATTGATAATATCGTAAGCCTTTCCAACATGACCTAAGGCATTTCCTGGAATTTCAAAAGCATATTCGGCATAGGTAGATTCACTGCAAGCGACATCTGTGTTGATGATATCATAAACACCTATTTCTGCGTGATAAGATCCAGCAGTTCCAATGCGAATGATACAATCTACATCGTATTCATTAAACAACTCAAACGAATAAATACCAATAGAAGCACAACCCATTCCGCTTGCCCCGACAGTAATTCGTTTTCCCTTGTAGGTACCGGTGTAATAATAAACATTCCTCGTACTACTAACTAACGCTGCATCTTGCAACCAATTTTCTGCAATAAACTTTGCTCTTAATGGATCACCTGGCATTAATACAACGGATGCAATCTCCCCTTTCTTTGCTTTAATATGTACACTCATGGTATAATAAAAGTTTAAATCTCACGAATGTACTGAAAAAACAATTACTTCAAAAAAGAAACAGCCCGGACAATTTGTCCAGGCTGCATTCTTATTTAGTCGAGAATTTTACTTATTAATCATCACTTTTTCTTGTACACTACCTTTGCTTCCGTTAATCGTCATGATGTAAACGCCACTAGGGAATTCGTTAATATCCATAGTTACTTTTTGAGCATCACTATTCATCATTTGATTTACTACGCGACCTTCCACTGTAGATAATTGAATTGATTCATTACCGCTTAAATTATCGATAGTGATATTATCTTTTGCTGGATTAGGAAATAAAGAAACTTTAGAAGCATTGTTTTCATTTACACCTAAAATTACAGGTACAACAACATTATCACACCAAGTAAATGTATTTCCTAAGCTATCATACGCTGTTGCACACACCGTATAAGTACCTGCTGCAGTGTATGTATGAATTGGACTAACTCCTGCCTGTGATGTACCATCTCCAAAACTCCATGCATAACTCCACGCATTAGCTGCACAGTTATTATACAGAGAAAATGTGTATGTATTGCTTTGAGCTAAACTTTGTATTGTGGTAAAAATCGGAGTACATGGATTTGAAAGCGTTGAAACATTGACTGTTTTACAGATGTAATCGTTACATTGATTACCATCAAATACATTCAAACAAACTTTATAAGAACCGTTTGTAAATAAATGATTAGGTTCCATAATACCACTTGTTCCGCCATCGCCAAATTCCCAATTATAAAATAAGTTAGGATCCGTACTTACAGGACGAAATGTTACCATTCCATAATTGTCGATAGTGAAGGCGAAATCAGCTGTACATAAAGATTGTGAGTTTACACCTGTTGAATTTCCGCTTTGAGCGAAAGTCGATAAACTACCTAAAGACATTGTTGTAACTGCAACTGCAATGTTTAATAAAATTTTTCTCATGTTTTGATTTTTTAATTTGTTTTGACCCTTTAACCAATTCAAGGATTTAATGGTTACTTGATTTTGTTCAGAAAAACAGTCGTTTTTGGACTAAAATGCATACATCAATTACATACTCAATCTTATCGATTTATTCTACTTTTGTTAATAAACTTTTATAGTAATCCAGTCCTATTTTACCTATAAGAATATTGTCATATACGACATGTTGAGCTATTACTTTATCAACAAAATCAGCTCAAAAATCCTTATTCAAACCTCACAAAACCTTACAAAAACGCATTTTTCTATCATCAATAAAAAAACGCGTAAAACGATGTTCTTGGATTAAAAACATTATCGAAAAACAGTTGTTTAGTATCATATGAAAAACATACTGTTAATTGGTGCGTCCTCTGCAATAGCGCAAAAATTAAGTGAAGATTTAAACAACGATCATTTCACGATTTATACTATCTCAAGAACTGCACTTACATCAACAAATCATTATACCTACGAGGGAACAATTACTGATTGTACTTTACCTGAATTCGATTTTACAATTGATGGACTCGTTTACTTTCCTGGTACGATTAATTTAAAGCCCTTCCGATCTATAAAGCCAAGTGATGTCCTACAGGAATTTGAAATTAACGCATTAGGCGCTTTTAGATGTATACAATATTACCTAAAGAACCTTTCGATGGCTGAAAATGCATCTATTGTTCTGTTTAGCTCTGTAGCGGCACAGACAGGCATGCCATTTCATTCAAGTATAGCTATGAGCAAAGCAGCTATTGAAGGCCTTACGCGTTCATTGGCTGCTGAATTAGCTCCAAAGGTCAGGGTCAATTGTATTGCTCCATCACTAACTGAAACTCCTCTTGCTGGTCGATTAATAAATACTCCTGAAAAAATAGAGCAAAGTGGCAAACGCCACCCTTTACAACGCATTGGTAATACAAATGATATCGCTAGTATGGCTGCATTTTTATTGTCAGATAACAGCAGTTGGATGACAGGGCAAGTATTAAAAGTAGATGGTGGCATGTCAACATTAAAGACCAACTAATGAAAATAGCACTATCAGACGAAAATAAAGATCGGATTATTGAAATGGCATGGGAGGACAGAACTCCCTTTGATGCTATTAAGGTGCAATTTGGATTACGTGAACAAGATGTACGTAATCTGATGAAAGCTTCATTGAAGCATAGTAGTTATGTTTTATGGAGAAAACGAGTAGAGAATTGCGCAACGAAACATCGTTCAAAAAGAAATGAATCGATTAAACGATTTAAGTGTACGAGACAAAAGGCGATTAGTAATAATAAGGTTACTTAATTCAAACTAAATAAAACAATTTTGTTGATTTTTCTTACGTTTCTGTCAAATGAAGTATTTTCATTTTAAATCAGACCAAAAAAATAAATTTTCTATAGTTATTGCCATTCCTCTCTTTTGGTTTGGATTGACTTATCTATTCATGATTTTATTTTATCTTGAACATAGGCGATTACCTATCCCTTCATTCGATGACCCAAAAAATGAATCATATAGTTTTCTTTATCTAATAATTGCATCTGGCTTTTTTATTGCACTACTATCCTATTTTTATACAATAATTTTTACAATTAAAAACATAAAAAATCAAAATATTAAATTGGCCAAAAAAGCAATTTTTTTTATAAGCATAATATTATTTACAATCCAATTGAAATATGATCCATTTGATTTGATACTATGGATTGGTGATTAAGTTACCGTAAAGTAATATGCAAACAACCCTGGGCCCGTTCGTATTTTACATAACATTTTTCTTCCTCACGCAATTTCTTTAAAGCCTGCACAAGCGCATCCAATTGAGCAATATTATTTCCAAATCGGACATAACTAATATCAATAGTTTTACCTTTTAAATGTGCGGAATTTGTAACGGCGTTAACATTGTTTCCCATTAGTTGTCGTGCAGACCTTCTAGATCTTGTTGCACTTGTTATTTCAAAACGAACATAGTTTAAATTACCCAGCTCTGTTTTATAATTACGAACTAGCTCCTCTAAGAACACTCCTACTTTTGGTAAAACATATGGACGTGAAAAATCCATATCGCTAATTATGTAATCATCGTTCGTCTTTAATTCAATTAATACACCTTTGTTTTTTAATTTATCTAAATCTTCTAGTTCCTTTTGAGGCTTAATCACATTTTTCTTTAATGCAAGCTCATGTGTTTTTACATCATCAGGAAAATATTGATCACAATTTTTACATGTAGCGTTTTTTCGAGATTTTGAGTCAATATACGTTTTGACTTCATACTTTAATAATCCTCGATATAAAAAAAGAAAAATCAATAGTACAAATCCAACACTTATTAGTACAATATTTCTGATTGAATTATCTTTTTTCATTATTCACCTTCTTGAAATAAACTTCATAAATCAACCATGCTGCAACTAACACATCAATAACTAGCCAGAATGACCTATCAAAATGAACTTTATAGAAAGGCTGAAACATGAATGATAATATTAAATATAAAACCACCTTGGGCTTCTTTGATGCATATGCTTGAAAAGCCAATATTCCGAATCCAAAAGTTGCTGCATATCGAACAAATAAATAATAGCTGTAAGGGAACGGAATTAAGCAGAGTAAAAGTATAACCGCCAGAAAAATTTTAAGGTCTCGTATTTTCATACTTCTAAAATAAATATTTTTATTTAATCTTCGAAAGATTCCAACTATTCAACCAATATTTTGTCCTAGTTATATAATAATCATTTGGCCGACCTTCATAATCCAAATACAAGGCATCTTTAAACTGGTATGATTGAGCAGGCTCGATTTGTGTTCCTTCATGCCATTCGTTAAAGGAGGTTACCGCTATCCAATCGAGTTTACATTTGATAGCATCCTCAAAAAAACGATCATAATACCTACCCTTTTCTCTATCTTTTGTATTCTTTTTATTCCATGGTCGGATACGATTATCATTATACCCTGGCCCTACTGATGGAATAAATTTCAAATTGTTATTCTTAGCAAATGCATTTAAATAATTCCAATTATCGGGATTGGCACCATAAGTAAAGCCACGACTTGCAAAATACGTATACATACCATCAAAGCCTGCCTTCTGAAAAAATGCCGTATCCTCTTTCCAGCAAAATAAACCGATAACATCTGAATCGTATTTTGTCTTGCGAAATTTAAGTTCATCGGAATTATTACCTAAAACCTTATTCCATTCTACAGCATCAATCATATAAGAATCATACACAAAGAACAATGGCTTTTTAGTTGTTTCATCACGATAAAATGATTTCTCATTTCCAAATTGATTAATAATAAAAATCATTTGCTGCACCGTCATCATCGTTGTTTTTCGAACACAAGGTTCAATCTGAAAACATACTTTTAAATTAGATTCAGCAGCATATTTAAAAATTAATGGAAGACTCTTATACGTATAATCCGATTCACCTAACCATGTAACCGCAACAATGCTAAATCCCGCTTTCGCCAATTGTTGCATATGTGTTTTCACTACAATTGAATCAGCACTCGAATACTCTCCTAACTCAGGAAAATAATTCGCGCCAATATCACCATTGCCTAGAAACAGTTTTGTCGTCGTATCCTTATCATTTTCGGGCATTACAGGATGTTTCCAATGATAATTATCTCCATCGATTGCTTTACTTCCAAACCAGTTATAATAAAAGCAAATGGTGTTAGGGATTTGTTGTGCCGAAATCCGACAATAAAAAAACAAGCATAAAAAGAGTATTTTCGTGAAAGGATTAATTTGATGCCGATTATTCATATGACAAATTTAAAATTATACTTGATAGAAGGCACAAGTTAATCGAAGTAAAAGAAACTTAGACATATTGATGAAAACGAAATTTATTAAAGGACTTTTCTTTTGCCTCTGCTGGATGCATACCTATTTTGCAGATGCGCAAACAATCCCTATCGCAATTGTATATCATCAAAAGGAAATCAAACTAATCGATTCTGTTGATTCAAATGACTTTCAATTTTCGAAGTTTAAATTTTACTTATCGAATGTACGATTTTATAATTCAGACAATCTTGTTGATGAAGAATCTTATAGTTATCATTTAATTGATTTAATGGACACATCAAAAAACGAGTTGTTAATGAAGAGAAATAACAACATTGCTTTTAATCAAATTGTATTCAATTTAGGAGTTGATTCAGCAACCAATGTAGCAGGTGCATTAGAAGGCGATTTAGACCCAATGAACAATATGTATTGGACATGGCAAAGTGGATATATCAATTTAAAGTTAGAAGGTGTTTTCGATAATAGAATCAAAAGAGAATATCATTTAGGAGGATATTTACAACCGTTTAATTCACTTCAAACGATAAAACTTGAATGGAAAAATTCATCTACAATGAAAATTTATATTCACCTAGATGATTTTATAAGGTCAATTCCTGATTCGATACCACCACAAATTATGTCACCTGGCTCAAGCTCGGTTTATCTATCTAAATTATTTGCTAAATCGATTTCAAGTGAAAAATAAACTAAGGGCTATTTTCTTTTTTGCTTGCATAGCGATTCTGTTGTTTAGTTACAAGAAAGCTACCTTACCCACTGATAAATGGCCCAAAAAGGTTTATGTCATCAATGACAACTCTAACCTTAAGGCCTTAACTTTACTAGGTAAAATACTATTTTACGACCCTGTTTTATCATTAGATAGTAGTACAAGTTGCTCATCTTGTCATTCTCCTTTCAATGCCTTTGCACATACTGACCATGCATTGAGTCATGGCATAGATAATAAAATCGGATTTCGAAATGCACCTACGCTCGTTAACTTAGCTTATCAACCAATCTTTATGTGGGACGGCGCTATCAATCATCTCGAAATGCAGTCTCTTGCCCCTATCACCAATCCTAATGAAATGAATGAATCAATAGAACATGTTGTTTCAAAATTAAATTATCAATCATTCTATCGACGATTATTTAATAATGCATTTAATGATTCGATTATAACTGGAACTAAAACATTAAAAGCTATTGCAGCATTTATGGCATCGATTGAAAGTAATTCTTCAAAATATGATTTAGCTATGAATGGACAAGCTGAATTTACAGAGCAAGAGAAAAACGGATTAAAATTATTCTCCGAGCATTGTAGCAATTGTCATACTCCACCCCTATTCACCAATTTCAGTTTTCAAAATAATGGATTAATGCCAGATTCTTCATTAAAAGATGGTGGAAGAATTCGTCAGACGAAACAAATAATTGATTCATTAAAGTTTAAAGTACCTACCCTGCGAAATATTGAATTTACATTTCCGTATATGCATGATGGTCGTTTTATAACACTGACGGAGGTTTTGAATTTTTATGCTGGACATTCTAATAAAAATTCGATGATAGCACCAGTATTAAAATCTGCTGTTAACTTATCTTCGAATGATAAGGTAGATCTAATTGCATTTCTTTTAACTTTGAGTGATAGGAAATTCTTATTTGATAAGCGATATGCCTATCCGAAATCAGAAATTGATTCATTGAGAAAATTAACCCAATGACAACCGCAAGTAAAAATCCTCAGTGACAACTAAGTCGATTCATAAAACCTAATCAAACATGAAAAAATTAATTTTAATAGTAACGTTTTCTTTTATTGCCTCGATGGCGTTAGCACAAGGACCAGAAATCACTTCTTGGTTGCTAAACACAAACGGAGCAATGGGTCAACATTATGTAAATGGAAATTCAACACCGATTCAAGATGCTGATTCCGTAAATGTCAAAACAGTTTTATATTCGACTAACTGGGTTTATGTGAGAGCAAACGGAGTTCCGTCCTATATCACAGGTCCTTTTTTAGATGGAAATCCTTCTTTTACAACAAGTCAGAATGCTATTTTTAAGATATCAAGAAATCCTGTACAAAATACAGGAACTCCGACGGCAACCAATGGAGGTAACATCGGAATTTTCGTTAATGGAGTAGCGTTATTTGACTACCGTGATGGTGTCGCTTGGAACGCTACTTCAAATTCACTTTGTGGTGGACCAGGTAATCCTCCTTGCCCAGGTGGAATGGGAGCATCGATGGATTGGAACAGAGATGCTATTCGTGCAGAAAGAGCGGGGTTTGATTGTGCAAAAGGACATCCAGCAATGGGTAATTATCATCATCATCAAAATCCGAGTGCATTTAATCTTGATTTGAATGTAATTTCTACAATTTGTAATTTATATGCTGCTGATGGATTATATGTGATTGACAGTACTACGCACTCTCCATTAATTGGATATGCGTATGATGGATTTCCAATATATGGTGCTTATGGTTATCAAAACACCAATGGCACAGGTGGAATAGTAAGAATGAAATCTGGTTATCATTTACGTAACATCACAACACGAACAACGAGTCCAACAGGTGCAACAGTTACTGCTGGTCCTGCTGTTAGTACAACCTATCCGTTAGGTTATTTTAGAGAAGATTACGAGTACATTGCGGCTCCTGGACAACAAGATGTATTAGATGTTCACAATGGGAGATTTTGTGTAACACCTGAATATCCGAATGGCATCTATTGTTATTTCGCAACTGTTGATGCTAATTGGAATTCTGCATATCCGTATGTTGTTGGTCCTACTTTTTATGGAACAAAAACAGCTGTAAAAGTGACTTCGATAACAGAACCAGTTACTATCTATACGCCCTCTACATCAGGAATAAATGAGGCAAAGAACAATAATCTTTACTTTAATGCTTTCCCAAATCCTTCTTCTGAATTTATTGCGGTACAGTTTAGCGGATTATTAAAAGAAGATATAACGGTAAGCCTATACGATTTAAACGGAAGATTACTTCAATCACAAACGATTGTAGCAGGAAGCACCATTGGATATTTTGATGTAAGAACTTTGTATGCTGGTGAGTATATTTTGAAGTGCACGAATAATGAGTTTACGAGTCAGAAAAGAGTATCGATAGTTAAGTAGATATCTTACAAGACTGGATTTTAACCCAGCCTTGTACATAAAAACGCTATTTTATCAGGGAAAGGTTTTAAACTTTTCCCTTTTTTAAATAAATCATTGCTTTCAATTAATCAATTAGTAAATTTGATATATGATTAAGAAACTATTTTATTTTTTAC
>JBKCGZ010000103.1:0-12149 GCA_046303115.1 Bacteroidota bacterium
GAACAATCGGCTGACTTTAAAGATCTATGATGAAGAACAGGCCATTTTGTATGTGGATTATCAGATAAAAACGAATCCAAAGTCGGCCCCTCGCTGGGTTAAGATGAAATTTTTTATGATCCGTCGCTTAGATATTTGGCAGATTAAGGAAATTCAAAGCGACTATTTCTTTTGATAGCGCTACTAAATAAATTAAAGTATAACATTAGTGTAAATCAATTAAAATCTAATTATCAATTTATTATAATTTATCATTTGATTCAAATTAGTCTTATTTTCGCAGGTTAATCCAGCAAACAATTAACGGTGTAAACGTCCATATCTGCACGATAAAAAATACAGCTCGAATTATTGTTTATTTTGAATTTGCTTACTATATTTGCCGTCCTTATAAATAAAAGAAAATCAACGAAGAATCATGTTATTAACTTCAGAAGCAAAAAAAGAAATTTTCAAAAAATACGGTAACAGCGAAACCAACACAGGTTCAGCAGAGGGACAAATTGCATTGTTTTCTCAAAGAATCAATCACTTAACGGAACACTTAAAGAATAGTAAAAAAGATTTTTCTACTCAACGTGCCTTAATCCGTTTAGTTGGTAAGCGTCGTAGTTTACTTGATTATCTATACAAAACAGATATCAATCGCTACCGTGCTATTATCGCTGAATTAGGAATTCGTAAATAAGGCGATGTCGCCACAACAATAAATGAAAAGAGGCAATTCAAAAAGAATTTGCCTTTTTTCGTTTTATCACATCTGATATCAAATTCATATTATTATAAATCAAAAGCTGTCAAACGCTGTTAAAAAAAGCTGCAAAAAATGTCACAAAACGCTGTTGTAAAAACCTTCAAACTCGCGGACGGAAGGGAAATTAGTATTGAAACCGGTAAACTTGCCAAGCAAGCTGATGGTTCAATTGTATTAAGAATGGGAGACTGTATGTTATTGGCTACGGCCGTATCTAGTCCCGATGCAAAACCAGGTGTGGATTTCATGCCTCTAACTGTTGATTATCAAGAGAAATTCGCTTCTGCTGGAAGATTCCCTGGTGGATTTTTCCGTCGTGAAGGCCGCTTAAATGATAACGAGATCTTAATTTCTCGTTTAATTGATCGCGCACTTCGTCCATTATTCCCAGATGATTACCACGCTGATACACAAGTTATGGTAACATTAATCTCTGCCGATATGGAAGTTGCTCCAGATTGTTTAGCTGGATTAGCTGCATCTGCTGCCATTGCTGTTTCTGATATTCCGTTTAACGGACCAATTTCAGAAGTGCGTGTTGCCCGCATCGATGGTCAGTTTGTTATCAACCCTCCTATCTCAACTATGGCTACTGCTGATATCGATTTAATCGTGGCAGGTACAGCTAAGGATATCCTAATGGTGGAAGGAGAAATGAAAGAAGTAAGTGAGAAAGAAATGGCGGAAGCCATTGGATTTGCTCACGAAGCGATCAAAGTTCAATGTCAGGCTCAGATAGAACTTGCTGAAATGTTAGGTGTTACAAAACGTACATACTCTCACGAAACGCATGATGAAGAGTTACGCGAGAAAGTATGGAAAGAAACTTATGATAAAGTTTATGCTGTAGCTCGTCGTTGTAATCCTGATAAGCATGCACGTAAGGTGGCTTTCAAAGAAGTTTTAGTTGAGTTCTGTTCTCAGTTTACTGAAGAAGAATTAGCTGCTAAAACGGGATTCATTAAAACATATTATCACGATGTAGAGAAAGAAGCTGTACGTGATATGATTATTAAAGAGAAGATTCGTTTAGATGGACGTGGATTAACAGACATCCGCCCTATCTGGTCTGAAATCGATTATTTACCATCAGCTCACGGTTCTTCTGTTTTCACAAGAGGTGAAACTCAATCGTTAACTACAGTTACTTTAGGGTCTAAGCTTGATGAGCAGATTATCGATCAGGCTATGTTCCAAGGAAAGAATAAGTTCTTATTACATTATAACTTCCCCGGCTTCAGCACGGGTGAGGTAAAGCCAAACAGAGGACAAAGTCGTCGTGAGGTTGGACATGGAAACCTAGCAATGCGCTCATTAAAGCAAATGATGCCTGGTGATGATGTGAATCCTTACACAGTACGCGTTGTTTCTGATATCCTTGAATCGAATGGTTCATCATCAATGGCTACCGTTTGCGCTGGTTCATTAGCATTATTTGATGCAGGTGTTAAATTAAAGGCTGCGGTTTCAGGTATTGCTATGGGATTAATTACGGATGGTAAAGGAAGCTTTGCCGTATTAAGTGATATCCTTGGCGATGAAGATCACTTAGGTGATATGGACTTTAAAGTAACAGGTACAGAAAAAGGAATTTGTGCTTGTCAGATGGACTTAAAAGTTGACGGACTTCCTTATGATATCTTATTACAAGCATTAGAACAAGCAAAAGCTGGTCGTTTACATATCTTAAATGAAATGTCGAAGACGATCTCTGCTCCACGTGAAGATTACAAAGCACATGCTCCTCGTATCGTTGTATTACGTATTGCGAAAGAATATATCGGTGCCGTTATCGGACCAGGAGGAAAGATTATTCAAGAAATCCAACGCACTACTGGTGCTACTATTTCTATTGAAGAAGTAAATAACGAAGGTGTGGTTGAAATTGCCTCTCCAAATAAACAATCAATTGATGCAGCATTAAACTGGGTTAAAGGAATTGTTGCTGAACCAGAAGTTGGTGAAGTTTATGAAGGAAAAGTAAAAACGATTACTACATTTGGAGCATTCGTTGAATTTATGCCTGGCAAGGATGGCTTACTTCATATCTCTGAAATTTCTAAAGACAGACTACCATCAATGGAAGGTGTTTTAAAGGAAGGAGAAATGATTCAAGTGAAGCTTGTGGAAATAGATAAGAAAACTGGTAAATATCGCTTATCTCGTAAGGTTTTGTTATAATTTGCTCAAAATTCAGCATAATTGTTAAACCTAAAAAATTTAATATTACCTCTGAAAGTCCCGCATTGCGGGACTTTTTTTATGGATATAATTTTTGAAAATGCGGTGTAATAAAACTGATGTCCCATATTAAAAACGGTATTCGTTTACATATAAAACCTACCACAAACCTACCTTTTCTTACAAATGCCTAAATCAACGTTTGCAACCATGTAAACGTGTTGCCGTTTAGCTTGTCAAATTTCAAATACAATGAGACAGCTAAAAATTACTAAACAAGTAACCAATCGCGAAACAGCTTCGCTTGATAAGTACCTTCAGGAAATCGGCAAGGTAGAATTACTTCGCCCAGAAGATGAAGTGTATTTAGCACAAAGAATCCGTGAAGGAGATCGCATCGCATTAGAGCGCTTAACAAAAGCAAATCTACGTTTCGTGGTTTCTGTTGCAAAGCAATATCAAAATCAGGGATTAACATTAGGTGATTTAATCAACGAAGGAAATCTTGGATTAATTAAAGCAGCGCAACGTTTTGATGAAACTCGAGGGTTCAAATTCATTTCCTACGCTGTATGGTGGATTCGTCAAAGTATCCTTCAGGCTTTAGCTGAACAAGCAAGAATTGTCCGATTACCTTTAAATAAAATTGGATTTATCAATAAAATCAATCGTGCGTTCTCTCAATTAGAACAAGAGTTCGAAAGAGAACCAACCAACGAAGAATTGTCGATCATCTTAAACATTACTGTTGCTGATGTTACTGATACAATGCGCTCTTCTGGAAGACATATCTCTATGGATGCTCCATTGATTACTGGAGAAGATGGCACCTTGATGGATGTAATGCCAGGCGATGACGTAGCTCCGTCTCCAGAAAACAATTTGATTAACGAATCATTAAAAAGAGAAATTGAGCGCGCACTATTCACATTAACTCCTCGTGAAGCTGATGTCATCAGATTATACTTTGGACTATCAGATTCAGCTTTAACGCTTGAAGAGATTGGTGAAAAATTTGAGTTAACTCGTGAAAGAGTTCGACAAATAAAAGAAAAAGCAATCCGCAGATTAAAACATACTTCAAGAAGTAAGATTTTAAAAACATATCTCGGTTAAAATATTGGTTTTAGGTTTTTAGGTTTAGTCTTCCCCGCTCTTCGGATGCGGGGTTTTCTATTTTAAGAAGTAAATTTTATAATTTAGCAAAAAAATATTTGACATGCCTGCACTCATCGCCCCATCCATGCTTTCTGCCGACTTTGGTAATCTTGAAAGAGATACTAACATGGTTAATAATAGTGATGCTGATTGGTTTCACATCGATATTATGGATGGTGTTTTTGTGCCCAATATTTCTTTTGGATTCCCCGTTTTAAAATCCATTCAAAAGCATGCACAAAAGCCCTTAGATGTACATTTGATGATTGTTAATCCTGATCAATATTTGAAATCATTTGCTGATGCAGGTGCCGCCGTAATTTCCGTTCACTACGAAGCTTGTACGCATTTGCATAGAAGCCTTCAAGCAATAAAAGCACTTAATGTTAAAGCTGGTGTAGCAATCAATCCACACACAAATATTACCTTACTTGCGGATGTCATTAAAGTCGTCGACATAGTTTGTATGATGTCGGTTAATCCTGGTTTTGGCGGACAAAAATTTATAGAACAAACCTATTCAAAAATTGAAGCGTTAAAAAATCTAATTATTCAAAACAACGCATCTACGCTTATTGAAATTGATGGTGGTGTTGATTTTAATAACGCGCGTAAATTAGTTGACTGTGGAGCTGATGTTTTAGTTGCAGGAAATACTGTTTTCGGAAATACAAATCCTACGGAAGCAATTGCACAGCTAAAATCAATGACAGCTTAGTTCGCTGCATAATCAGCTAGATATTCAAAACGAGAAGTAAGTTTTCCATCAAGCGTAATTGAACCACGTTCAATTAATCCATTATCTTCTCCAATCAACGAAGGAATTACTTTTTCCATCAAATCTTTTCCAAAACCTTCTGAAGCATCACGCGGTAATTCACAAGGTAAATTATCCACAGCCATTACAGTAATAGTTGATGGCGCAAATGCTTCGTCTTCTTTCTCAGTATGAGGATTATAACCGTAAAACTTATTATCGATGGTTGATGGATGCGTTGTAGAAGGAATACTTCCGTTGATATCACATGTCACATCTGCAATAACACTTACCTTGAACTTAGGACCTCTCATTTCTTCCTTCGTAAATAAAATAGGCGCTTGCGGATTCCAATATGTACAATGAATTAATAAATCACAATTATCGGCATAAGATCCCGGTGTAGAAAAAGTGGAATTAAATAATTCAGGATGATTATAAAACTCTGTACTGCTCCAGCCTGCTCCATTTTTTAATGCATGAAAATCCTTGCTATGCAATTGAACATATACAGGCTCCCTAAAAGTATAATTTAAAAACTCATAAGGAGTCACTTTTCTGATTTCAAGCGCGCCCAAAGTCTCTAATGCTCCGTTAGCAACACGTCCACCACCGGTAATTACAATTTTAATATTAGGAAGATTTGCATTCTCTAATTCATGAAATAATTCCTTCTTATCGTGACAAAGATGAGCTGGCTTTAAATTAAACATTCCATATTTAAGTCCATACCCCATAATACCATTGTAGGCACCGACAATACCTGCATATCTTCCAAAGCCAATTACACGATTATAATTTTCATCCACTAAACATTCATAATCGATAAGCTGAATATTATTTTTTAGTACAGCTTGTAAAAGCTTTTTATTGTATGGTTGTTTTTTAATTGTATGTGAAAAGAATAAATATTTTTTATTTGGGATTAGATTCTCAACAGGCACTTCTTTAACTCCCATGAGAACATCACAATCGGATAAATTATCTTGCAATGTAACTCCCTGCAATTTATATTCATCATCAGTATAACATCTATACGGACAAGGCTGAACTGCAATTTGCAAATCGCTATATGTTTCTAATAAAAATTTACACTGAACTGGTGTAAACGGAACGCGCTTGTCGTGAGGTATTTTTCCTTCTCTGATAATGCCAATTTTCATATTGCAAATTTAAAAAAATTATCAGCATGAAATGTCTTTTATTTTTTGATTCCCCTACGATCTAATGCGGCCTGAAACAAACGTGCATTTTGTTTGTGCTCGCTATAAGTTTCAGCATAATTATGAAATCCAGAAAAATCTTCTCGTGCACAAAAAAACATATAGCCGCTTTTCTTTCTATTCAACACTGCATCGATCGATTCAATCGAAGGAGTACAAATTGGTCCTGGGGGTAAACCGAAATTCAGATAAGTATTATAGGGAGAAACGATTTGCTTGTGGACATTTAAAACACGTTTGATGGTAAAATCATTTGCTGCATAAATCAATGTTGGATCAGCTTCTAACTTCCAGCCTTGTTCTAATCGATTAAGATAAATTCCAGCAAGAATTGGCTTCTCATCTTTTTGTCGTGTTTCCTTTTCTACGATGGATGCAACAACTGAAACTTGTTTAGGATCTAATCCTAAATCACTCGCCATCTTTAATCTGTTTGCTGTCCAGAATTTTTTATACTCCTTCAACATTCGATCAAAAAACTCTTCTGCACTTGTATTCCAATAAAATTCATACGTATTTGGAATAATCATACTAATAGCATTGTAGGTATTAAATCCATGCTGACTTAAAAAAAGAGAGTCATTAAAAAGCTTCTCAATGGAGTTTGAGTCTGCTTCTAACTTCGATGAAACAAGCAATGCTAATCCTTCGAGCTTACGTATGTTATTTATAGACAAATTAACACTTGTCTGTCGTCCGGCACGAAGCATTTCAATGATTTCTTTGTTGCTCATTCCGTTATGCAATTTGTATTTACCCGGTTTAACATGATTAACATATTTCATTTGCTTTGCCAGCCAAGTAAAATCATTGATGTTATCAATCAGCTTTTTATTTTTCAAAATTGCAGATACATCTGTAAAATCTGCTCCCGTTGGAATATACACATAAGGATCATTCACATCTACATTTCTCACAACAGGTGAAAGAAATTTCAAATACGCAATGATTCCTAAAAAAGAAGTACCAAGTGTTACCATCACAATAATTACAATAAAGTATTTTTTATAATTAAACGATTTAGACGACATGATTATTGAATTGTATTTAACGATTTTAAAAGCTCTTTCGCTTTGAGGTTTGAAGGATTTTTCTTCAGAAGTCGATTAAGTATTTTAATTGAATTTGCCTTATCACCAGTAAACGCTAATAGTGCCGCTTTATTTGATAATGCTGCTTCGTAGTCAGGATCTAATGCAAGTGCCTTATCATAGTAACTCATAGCAGCGCCAGTGTTTTTATCCGAAATTAAAATTAAATATCCTAGGTTGCAATAAGCAGGTGCATACTTAGGCTGCTCTTTTATAATTGCTGAATATATTTTTCTTGCAGATGCAAAATCGCCTTCCGTAGCCAACGTACTTGCATATTTATTTCCGAAGTCTGGGACTAACGGTGCCAGCTCGTAGGCTAATTGAAAATATTTTTTTGCTCCAACATTATTACCAGTTTGCTGATAACTCTCGCCTACTCGATAAGCTGTCCATGCATAATAATTATCAAATTGCTTAATATTTAATTTATCACTTAATGAGTTTACCTGATTAACATATTTTATCACCGAGGTATAATCCTTCTTCAAATAATAAATATGAATAAGCTTCGTGATATTTTTAGTTATATCTAACTTACTATTGACATACAAATATTTCAAAGCAGAATCGAGCATTGTGGGTCCTAAACCGAACTTTTCATAATAATTGATGTAGGCTTGAGCATTTGCTTCTCGTGGTGGATTAGGATTGTTGATTGCTGCTATTCCAATAAATTTACGAATACTTTCAATTTCTTTATTCTCAACAGGAACAGCTATACGATGATCATGCACACTAACGTGAGGGATATCCGTTGCGCCATTAAATGGCATATGGCAGTTAACGCAATTGTTGTTTTTCAAATTTCGTTTATCAAGCGATAAAGAACAATCAGGCTTTTTACTATCACTGTGACATGAACGACAAGTAGCGTTAAATACATCTTTATTAGTTTCCTTTACGCTTACATGAGGATTATGACAAGTAATACAAGTTAGAGCATTCTTATAAGGTTTTAAAGCAAGATTACTTGAATTAGGATGTGAATTAACTTTCTTCATTGTTTCAATAAAGCATTTGCTCTGCTTTAGTCGTTCAGCATGACTAGCCATGATATGGGTAGTTGAATTACCTTCATAAACAGGCATATAAACATTCATCACTGATGACAACTTCATGCCTGGCTTAAAATCAAAAAACGATTTACCTTCATTCAATACTGCATTACCTTGAACATGGCATCGTTGACAAACATCAAATTGCAAATCGATTGGAAGCTTAGAAGGATTAACAATAGAATAATCGATTGCATTAGCCGTATCAATTAATATCCCTGAACTTTTTTCACGTACGTGCAGACTTCCAGGCCCGTGACACCTTTCGCAATCGATTCCATTTTTAACGAATGAATATTTGTTTTCAGAACCTTCATCAAACTTCGGATAACCATTATGACAACTCATGCATTCTAATCCGATAATACGATTAAATCGAGTGTTATTACCATCTTCAAATCCCGGAGGCAAATCCCACTTCTGCTTTTGCGTATAAAAGGTCATGGGTGCTTGAAATAAATATCCATTAGACTCCCATATATGAGAGTTCGTATGTTGCCCAGACCCAACAATGTACTTTACTTTTTCTCTGCGTTGATATACAGTATCCGCACCTTCTAATCGGTATTCGAGAAAATAAAGTGAATCATTTTCCCAATAAGGTGTGTAGGATAAATTTTTGTATTGATCATAAACAACAGGATGATTGGAAAAATCAGCAGAGGACTTTTGTTTAGTTGCTGCATCAAACGACAATCCCATACCGGTATGTATAAATGTAGAATGAATACCTATATGACAACCTTTGCATGTTTCCATCCCGACATATTTCACCGTATCTGAAAGATTTGCGTAGGTCGTCCTTTTAAACGGATCATCAACTTTTTTTTCTGATGAACAAAACCAATTAAATAAGCAGGCACCTGCTACCAGAACAGATAATGCCAACTTGATTAATTGAATTTTTCGCATAAACCTAAATAGAAGATGAAATAATTTGCATCATCACTACATCGTGCCAATGACCATTATACAAAACCCATTCTTTTAACACACCACACTTTTCAAATCCTGAACGCTCAAATAATTTAATGCTTGCCACATTTGATAATTCGATATGACAATAAATCTGATGGATATTAATTGTGTTGAAAGCATGCTGAATAAATAAGTCCAGCGCTTCACGTGCATATCCTTTTCTTCGCTCTTCGTAATCGCCAATCAGAATACCGATACCAGCCCTTCTGTTTAATGGGTCAAATTCAAACAAATCAACAAATCCTATTGTTTTCCCTCTATGTCTTTCCGACTCTGTAGTTATTTCAATAGCTAAACGCAATTGCTTCGAAGTAAAAATATCCTGCGTAGCATTCTCATAAAATTGCTCTATCGTAAATCGGCTATAGGGACTAACGGTACCACTAACCGCCCAATTTTCTGGATCATTCTCATAAATCATCATCAGATCAACATCTGATGGTTCCATGGCGCGTAATAAAATAGAAGTTCCTCTTATCATAAATTGATTATTCCTTCGAATGATTTTTGAGCAGGTCCTGCTAATACCACATTTACAAATTTATTTTCAGCATGGTCAAATGATACGGAAAGCTCTCCACCCATAGACGAAACATTTATTGGAGATGATTTAATCAACCCTAAACTAAATGCTGATAAAGCGGCAGCTGTGACACCTGTTCCACAACTCAAAGTTTCATTCTCTACTCCTCTTTCGTATGTGCGAATTTTCAATTGATTTCCATCAACAGTTACAAAATTTACATTAATCCCATCCTTAGTATAAGTATCATTATATCTAATTTCTCTTCCTGATTTATAAACATCCAAAGAAGCAACATCATTCACGAAAGACACATAATGTGGAGAGCCAGTATTTAATTCGCAAGTAGATTTATCAATTTGATTGATATCGTTTACATCATTCATTTCAAGCGATACGATTCCATCTTTATCAATGCTTGCTTCATGAACACCATCGAATGCAAGAAACATTGCATGATCACCGATTAAATCAATATCCTGCGAAAACTTTACAATGCAACGACCGCCATTACCGCACATTGATCCAAGATTACCATCGGCATTATAGTACTTCATTTCAAAGTCGTATTTATTCGACCTCTCCAATAACATCAATCCATCTGCACCAACACCAAATTTGCGGTCGCATAAGTGCGCTATTTGCTCTTTCGATAATTCGACTCCACCTTGAAAATTATCAATAATAACAAAGTCGTTTCCTGTGCCCTGATACTTATAAAACTTTAATTGCATTCTGTAAATGTATTTAAAACGAGCATTCGATTTTCATTGGCTAAAATAATCAAAAAAAACTGCCTTGTTAAACGATTGTTAAAGTTAAAAATCCAAAGAATTTGAAATATAATTTTGAGCAAAAATTACGTTACACCTTAAAATAAAACGGAAAATAGCTATGAAATCTTTTAAAAACTATGCAATCGTATTTGTTTTTGCGGCGGCAGGCAGCATTACAGGTGCAAGTATTCTAAGCACAACATCGAGAGGCAATTCATTTTTTACAAAAAGACATCAGGTTCAATCACCTGCAAAAACAGTAAATTATGAAGCATCAATACCCGGGCCTCTCGATTTTACTGGGGCTGCAGAACATACGGTATCGACAGTAGTACACGTAAAAACAACTTATCAAAATCAAAACAATTTTCAATCCTTCGATCCTTTTCAGTTTTTCTGGGGACAGCCAATGCCACAACATCCTCAGCAACAGCAAGCAACTGGTTCAGGCGTTATACTTTCAGAAGATGGATATATCGTAACAAACAATCACGTAGTTGAAGATGCGAATCAAGTAGAAGTAACATTAGACGATAAAAGAACTTATACCGCGGATGTAATAGGCACTGACCCATCAACTGATTTAGCTTTATTAAAGATTAATGAAAAAGGTTTGAACTATGCAGTTTATGGAAATTCGGATAATGTAAAAGTTGGAGAATGGGTGCTAGCTGTTGGGAATCCATTTAATCTAACATCCACAGTTACTGCAGGAATTGTGAGTGCTAAAGCGAGAAACATAAACATTTTACCTAACCAAAAATTTCCAATTGAATCCTTCATTCAAACAGATGCAGCTGTTAATCCGGGCAACAGTGGTGGCGCATTAGTGAATACGAGAGGCGAGCTAATTGGTATTAATGCAGCGATAGCTTCTAACACTGGATCTTATTCGGGTTATTCATTTGCAATTCCAGTTACCATTGTAAAGAAAGTAGTTGATGATTTACTTGAGTTTGGTAAAGTTCAAAGAGGATTTATTGGCGTAAGTATAAAAGATATTGATGCAGATCTTGCAAAAGAAAAATCAATTAAAAAATTAGATGGTGTTTATGTAGATGGGTTAACTGATGGCGGTGCTGCACAAAATGCAGGAATTAAAATAGGTGACGTAATTACAAAAATAAATGGAGTTGTAATTAAAACATCACCGGCGTTACAAGAGCAGGTTGGACGATTCAGACCAGGAGACAAAATCAGCGTTACCGTTCTCAGGAATGATGCAGAAAAGGTAGTTGAAGTTGTATTAAAAAATAAAGATGGGAACACAGCTATAGTTAAAAATGAAATAGGAAATGCACTTGGAGCGACATTAGAAAATGCAAGCGATAATGAATTAAATAAACTAGGTATTGAAGCAGGAGTAAAAATTAAAGAATTACAGTCTGGCAAATTAAAAACTTCAGGAGTACGAGAAGGATTTATTATTACTTCAATCGATAACATACCAATGAAAACAACCACAGATGTGATGAATTATTTAAAGGATAAAAAAGGTGGTGTTTTAATGGAAGGTGTTTATGCGAACGGCATGAAAGCATATTACGGATTTGGATTATAGTTAAGTTTTCATTTTAGGTTTGTTGGTTAAAAAGGCGGAAGATTTTTCTTTCGCCTTTTTTATTTGTCAGAAATTATTTTAAATTTGTT
>JBKCGZ010000104.1:0-14472 GCA_046303115.1 Bacteroidota bacterium
TCAAATTGCGCCTCTGGGAAACGAAGTATTCCTGATGAATTTAAAATATGTCGTAAAATAGGATAGTTAAAATGCGACTGCAAAGTCATCGAAATTTTATTGAAGCGTGCAATCTGATCGCGCGTAAACTGATCGTGCTCTAATTCATCACTCGCTACTAAATGAGAAAATATCGATGCTACTTTAATAAACTTATTATTCTTAATTCGAATAATCATTTCATTGATATCATTTTCATCAAACCCTAAACGATGCATGCCGGTATCTAACTCAATATGCACCGGAAAACGAGTGATGTTTTCTTCTCCTCTGCGTTTTAAGGCTTCGGTAAAATGATTTAATATTCGGAAGCTATAAATATCTGGTTCCAGCTGATAATTAATCATAGCATCGAAACTTTGCTCCTCGGGATTCATCACCATAATCGGTAATGTAATTCCTGATTTGCGAAGCTCTACTCCTTCATCAGCATAAGCCACCGCTAAGTAATCGGCGCGATGAAACTGCAAGATATTCGCAATTTCAAAACTACCACTGCCATACGAAAATGCTTTTACCATGACCATCAATTTTGTTTCTGGTCGTAGGCGCGAGCGATATAAATTCAAATTATGAACTACTGCATTGAGATTAATTTCCAATACCGTTTCATGTGCTTTTTGTTGCAACGATTTACTGATGCGTTCAAAGCCAAAGGAGCGAGCGCCTTTAATTAAAATCGTTTCATCATTAAACGAAGCATAATTTAAGTCGCGAAGAAATTCATCCGTAGAATTATAAAACGATTTTTCAATCTTAAAAATATTGCTTTGTCGAGAAATAGCTTCACCAATGCCAATCAAACGATTGATCTTTTTCTGTGATAACAAAACAGCCAACTGCTTATAAAGCACTTATTCACTTTTTCCACTCTGTAAAATATCACTTAGAATTAATGTTCTACGCTCGTGTTGTTTTTGCTGCAACATAAAATCAAGTGCAATCGTCAACGAGCCGAAATCAGAATTGTAAGAATCATTGATCACCGAGCAATTATTAATTCCCTCTTTCATTTCGAGGCGCATCGCTACCGGACTTAACAACTCAAATCGTTTTGAAATTTGTTCATTCGAAATTTCAAGAAACAACATCAACGCCCAACAATGAATGGCATTTTCAATGCTGGCTTCATCAGTAAACGGAATTTTAATTCCAATAAATTGATTCTTGTAAATCCCTTGTATTTCTGTATCGTGATCGTGTTTAGCAATACGGCCAATTTGTAAATCAGCCTTCGACTTTCGCGACCAGGTAAATGTATTGCAATGCGAAGAAAGTAATCCTGCTGAATTTACCAGCTCATGAATGGCAGTATAATCTTTACAATAAACTAACTGATGCGCATGTACGAAAAGTTTAAGTTTCTCAACAACCTTTGCATTTAGGTCGTTAAAGTTCTCATCATGTGCAGAACCTATATTGGTAAACACACCAATAGTCGGACGAATCATCTCTCCCAACTTCAACATCTCATCAGGCTGTGAAATTCCTGCTTCAAAAATTCCGAGTGTATGACTCTCCTCCATTTGCCAGAGCGAAAGAGGCACTCCAATTTGCGAATTATAACTCTTCGGACTTCTTACAATCGAATAATCTTCGCGAAGCAATTGATAAAGCCATTCCTTCACAATTGTTTTACCGTTTGAACCAGTAACACCAATAACAGGAACGGAGAATTTCCTTCGATGCCACGCTGCTAATTGCTGCATTGCATTCAAAGGACTCATTACTAAAATAAAATTTGCTTGTGGCAACTGTTCAGCAACTGCCTCCTCACTCACAATAAAATTACGTACTCCTTGCGCGTATAAATCTGCAATGTATAAATGTCCATCGTGACGTTCTCCCTTAATTGCAAAAAAGAGCGAATGTTCCGGATCAACTACCTTACGGCTATCCGTTATTAAAAATGAAATATGTGCGGCTGCTTCATTTCCGATTCTGCAATCAACGCCCAACACTTCGGCTATTTGTTGCAACGAATACGATAGATGCGCCATATTACTTCGAGTTTTCTTTTGATTTTAATTCTACATTTTGCGTAGCATGCACGAAGCACATACGACAAAGCGGAATATAACTTTCTTTTTCACCAAGCATCACCAAGGCATCGTCTTGTACAGTTCGGTGAGAGTGAGAAGCAAGATCACCACAAAGCATACAGATAGCATGTACCTTCGTGATATAATCAGCAATAGCTAATAAATTAGGCATTGGTCCGAAAGGCTTACCCAAATAATCCATATCGAGACCCGCAATAATTACACGCGTACCTTGTCCTGCTAACTGTTCTACTACTGCTGGCAGATTATCATCAAAAAATTGTGCTTCATCAATTCCAATTACATCTACCGTATGACTTAGTAATAAAAGGTTTGAAGAAGAAGGAATAGGTGTACTCTTAATAAAATTAGAATCGTGGGAAACGATATTCACTTCATCATAACGAACATCCACACCTGGTTTAAAAATCTCTACATCGAGCTTTGCTATTTGCGCTCTTTTCAAACGGCGAATTAACTCTTCTGTTTTACCAGAAAACATACTTCCGGTGATGACTTCTATACAACCTTTGCGTGGTAAGTGCTTGCGTGTGTGTTCTAAAAACATGATGATTGGAATGAGGCTCTAAAATACAAAATTTTGGTGTAGCATTTTAAGCGTCGGGCAACAAAAAAGGGTTGCCAATGACAACCCTTTAACATTCAGTATTTTTTAAACTAATTATTGAACAACGATGCGTGTAATTTGACGCTCGTTACCCATTGTGATTAACACCTGATAGATTCCAGGAGTTAATGATGCTAATGATAAATCGATAGACTGTAACCCGTTGTTTAATTGAATAACATCCGACGACATTAACATACCGTTCATCGAGATCACTTGCATTTGAGCATCACCTGCTTTCTCAGAAGATAAAATCAAACGAGTTGTTCCATGAGCAGGATTTGGAGCTGCATCAAAAGTTTTGATTGCAGAATTTTCAATTTGTCCGATACCAGTTGTTGTTCCTTTTGAGAAATAGAAATTACCATTAGCAGATCCACCGAATCCCGTAAAAATCATTTTCCAAATTGTTCCCTGATGATCTTGAACAAAATAAACTGTTGAGTCTGAAATATCAAAAGTATTAGTTGCCATATTGAATGTTTTCCAATCGTAACCTATAATATTTATTGCTTTATCAAATGTTAATCCTGCAGAGGAAGCAGTATTAACATCAACTGGATATGCCTTCACAGCAGTAATAGAATCATTCAAAAGCACCCCTGTTACTTTGTAAGTAATCGGTGTAGTTGTTAGGTATTGTGCAAAAGATAAATCCCAAGAATAAAAAGAAGGCTCACGATCGATGATTTGATTATTCAACAAAGAGAAATAAACGAAGTTCTTACCTGCATATGTAGTTTTGTTAATCGCACCTAAAGTTTCATTACTTCCATCTAAATCGGCCCATTTAAAATCATAGATGCTATTAGCAAGAGAAACGATACATAACTTCTTGTAAACACCGCTTGATAGTTTAATGAAGTAAACAGAATCGCCAGTGATTGCATGCGTCATGAAATCGTAGTTCCCCCAACCTAGGTCGAACATATCGGCAGGATTATTTGTTCTGTTGAAAGCACCAAAGTTCCATGATGTATCAGAATTAAATAACTCATTTGTTGGAGTACTTAAAATTCCTGTTGTATCAGCTACTGTCATTGTTGACCAATCTGCTGCTGACTTATTCGCTTTGTATAAACGAACATTGTTTTTTGAATTAATTAAGATGGAAGCTAAATAGCCTCGTAGTTGAAATGCTAAATCCCAATCTAAATTTGAAACAGAACTTACAGTTCCTGTTGAGAAGCTGTAGAATGTTTGGTTCGTGTAACCTGGATTAACGGTAACCGTATCCGTTGTTTGAGCAGTTGCGGCGAAACTAACGCCTACTGACATAATTACTAGTACTAATTTTTGTAAAATTGATTTCATGGTATATATGGTTTTTTATTTTTTTAAATTCTTTGAGTTTGGAATGTGACGGTCCCTTTATTTCCGGATGTATCGTAAAAATCGACCATTTTTAAAGTATAGTAATAGCCATCACTTGACTTTACTACGTAATATAAGTTGGGATATACCTGGTACAAGGCATTATTGAAATCATAATATTTCCAATTATACCCAATCGTATTGGCATTACTTGAAAATACAAAATTTGGAATTTGCGAATAGTTAAATTGTTCAATTGGCAAATAAGGTACATTAGCTGGCATTGAATCTTTTTGAAAACGCAATACCTCCGTATTATTCCAGATATTCTGAATAACTCCTGTTACAAAATAGTAACGGAATGGAGAGGTTACATCATACTCAAAAAACACATGCGTATATTTTGTGAAAACAAAATCCCATTGCTCTTTAGGTGGCGCTTGTTGCACTAATTGATTCGGTGTATCAAACGAAAAATACATCAATGAGTAATTATCATCTTTTATTATATCAACTGTATCTAACGATGTATTATCATAATTGCTAAAGCAAATGGTGTATTTAGCGCTATCTGCATTTAACACTTTAAACTTGCGCCAGCGTGCAGCACCTGTATGTTCTAACTTTCCGCGATCAATTGCAAATACATTACTTCCTTGAGTAGAAAAATTAGCATCCTGCCAATACTTTGTTAAAGCTAATGTATCATCTAACAATTGTTCGCAATCTAACGCCCATGGCTGTCCGACAGTATCTGCTGTAGCCATATCATGCGACTGTGTTTTGCAAGCGAACATAAATTTTGCGCTGTTCAAGTAAATGCGTAATCCGCTTTTAGAAGCTTCAAAAGCCAGGTCATAGGTTTTATAAGGACGAACAATTGAATTTCCTGTTTCTAAATCGAAGTAAATCTGATTTTCATAATTTACTCCCATATTGGCTACGCCTTGCTTTACAGATCCTGGAGGAGAAAGCGTGATTGCCTCATCTTCTTTCATGCAAGAAGAAAGTGCAACTATTACAAATAATAACAACGCTATCCTCTTCATTAGAATTTATAATTTAATTTTATGAATCCAGAGCGGCCAGTACCAACCATCATCGTTCCGTTATTATTTCCACTGTGAATACTGTTATTCATTGCAGCATTAACATTCTGTACATCCAATATGTTTTTTAATCCGACAGAAATATTCAACTTCTTCTTGAAGAAAAATTTCGATGTTGTAAAATCCATCAAACTAAACGCAGCGTTCTCCTGACGAGAAACTGTATTATCAGCAGCAAGAACAAAAACTGGCTTTACACCAGTATACTTATAGAACAAGGCGAAAGATGTCTCCCACTTTTCGATAGTATAAGACGCAGAAGATGTATTTTCAAAATACCAAGCATATTCCTCCTGCTTTACATTTCCATTATAAGTTGCTGTTGTACCTGTGTAACAAACTCCTGATTTGATTTCAAAATTATTAAACAGATAACGCATTTGCATTTCACCTCCCAACGCCGTGAAATCATCAAGGTTGATGTAAGTAAATAAATTGCTATACAAATCTGCCTGCGCTAAAGAAATCTGATTGGCGATATGATTATAAAAGAAAGCAGGTTCAAATTCAAACACTGACTTTGACTTCACATACTTTGCATTGAAAGAAAAATTATAGTTATCAGAATTTTCTGCTTTCAAATTCGGATTGCCACGTACATTATGACTCGCATCTACAAAATACAGATATTGCTCTTTGATAGAAGGAGCTCTGAAACCTTTACTCCAGCTTAATCGCAAAGAATATTTTTCAGATAATTTATACAATGCATTTAATGAAGGAACTATCGGTGCATCATACTGCGAATTGTAAATCCCTCGTAATGCAGGACGAATAGTTAATTTTTCAAATGTGTTATAATCGAAACATACAAAAACAGCAGCATCCGTTATTGAATGATTAGAATTATCAATCTTCTTTCCTTGAGCAGTTTCCTGATTAAGTTCAAGTCCTGATAACAACGAAACTTTTTTTGATAATGAATGATTAAAAACTGTTCTTGAAAAATAGGACTGAAATACGGTTGTATCATCATCCATCGGATCTTCCGTAAGCACAGAAACTAAATCAACTAAATCTTTGCGGTAGGAGTTTCTTAAATAGCGGTAATGATTAAACGCTGCAGTAAATTGCCATGATGATTGACCATTCAACTTTTTATCCGTTGTAAACAATACCTGATTACGCGTCGTATGAAAATTCTGATCGAATGCATAAGCCTGGTAAGGAGTTAATGTGATGTCGCCTTGGTTGAAAACAGTTTCATTATTCAGGTTGTACTGCAACGACATTTTATAACCGTTCACTGTTTTATTATACTTCACATTAGCAAAGTATTGCTCTTTGGGGTTCCACTGCTGACTTCTCAATGAATCATTTGGGCTCCATCCATCGAAAAAATTACGACCAGCATTAAAATACAAATTTGAGTTTTTAAATCCTTTGCCAATTGTTAAATCAGCATTGTAATTTCCCACTGTTTCATAATAGGCAGTAGCATTGCCATTCCAGTTTTCTTCTTTGTTTGATTTAGTGATTAGGTTTATCACACCACCCAAAGCATCGCTGCCATACAAAACCGACATAGGGCCTTTCACAATTTCTGCATGATCGATATTGGACAAATTCAGTTGACTAACATCTACGTTTCCGTTCTGGCGACCAATTACAGGAACACCATCAATCAAAAACTTAACATGCTGTCCGCCTGCACCCTGCAAAGAGATACTACTTCCGAGAACACCATCATTAGATAGCTGTACATTTAATTGCTGCGCCATTAAATCACGAACGTTGTACACTGCTCGCTGCTCAATTTCTTTGCTTGAGATTACATCGATGTTGTAGATTGAATTCGATTTAAATCCAGGTGTGTAATTACCGGTAACAGTTACTTCGTCAAAACTTTTAGGACTTGCTTTTAAGGAAACAATGGTATTTGAGTTTGTCGAATTTAGCGTATCCGTAAAAGTGATGAATCCTAAGGAAGATACCTTTACCAAAATTGGCAATCTGAATTTCGGAATCGCAACAAAACCCTGATTATTGGTAAATCGTGCTTCCTGCTTATCGTCGGAAAGGGAATGAAAAACCACAACTGCCCCTTCCATACTTTCATTTTCGAAAGTCTTCACCTGCACTTGCTGTCCACGAACACTGAGGAACATGAAACAAAATACAATTTGAAGGAAGAATATGCGTTTTTTCATTGTGGTGCGAAAATACCTTCCTCAATCGGATTGCCTCTAGTAGGAAAAACTGAGAAATGTCAAATTAAACCAATTCTGACAATGAACTGACAATGGAAAGATACATAACGGTTCAAATAATAAATTCAGGATTTTTTGAACGAAAAACGAGAACCTACTAATTAACTTTCGATTGTTGAAATACTATTCATTACTAATGAAAAATCGAAAGAAATTTCGAAGATATTTGAAAAACTAAATTACTATACTTCAAATGACAAAGTATCAAAGAGAACAAATCACGTTAGCCATCAGCGATCAGCTTGAAATAATTACTGAACAATTCATCATGGCAAGCCAAAATAAGGGGGCTATTCCGCTGATTGAAATTGACCTTTTAAAAGAAAGTGTGCGTACTTTGTATCAACAAATAAACGATTGGCAAAGCACTAATGAGGTAGTTTCTGTCCCTGCTCAAGCTGAGGAAGAAAAATCAATTATTGTAACTAAGCCGATTGAAGAGCCGGTAATGACTACACAACCAACGGAAGCATTATTTAATGATGCAACGGTATCGGTTGAAGTATCAGAGCCTGTTTTAGAGATAGTAGCAGAAGAACCAATTGTTGAAGAGACTATAATTGAAGAACCAACTATTAAAGAGTTTATTGCTGAAGAGCCAATTCAGGTTGTAGCTGAAGCTCCGAGTACTACAAGTGAAGGATTTTTATCGCGTATCTTAAAAGCTAAACCAGCTGAGAAAACGTCAGAAGTAAAACAAGAGGTTACACCAAAGCAAGAAGTAAAAACAGTAACAGCACAAGTTGCAGAACAACCCGTAGCGAAGCCTGCATTACAAGTTTCCAGAACTGTTTATCCTGATGCTGATACAACTACTGGAAATCGTTTTAAAGGGCAAGAAACAATATATGATCGCCTTCGTCAACAGAGCAACCCAACAGTTGCCGATCGTTTGTCGGCTAAGCCAGTAGGCGATTTAAAAAAGTCGATTGGTATTAACGAGCGATTTACTTTAATCAATGAATTGTTTGGTGGTAACCAGCAATTATTCATGGAAAGCATTGATAAAATCAACAATGTGAATGCCTATGAAGAAGCTCGCAAAGTACTTTACGAGGAATTAGCAGGTAACCTAAAATGGAATACAGAGGGCAACACCTTTCATGTGTTAGATGAATTAGTGAAACGCCGTTTTAATGGTTAATGAGAAAACAATTTAGCTTTTCGGCACTATTTATTTTTTCTTTTTTTGTTGGGCAAACACAGGACTTAACGTATGCAAGAAAATGTGTTAACGAGTTAACTTCCAAAAAATACCACGGTAGAGGATATGTAAAAGATGGCAGCAATAAAGCTGCCTCTTTTTTATATGATGAATTTTTAAAGTACTCCACCAACAAGCCATATTTGCAATCGTTCTCATTTCCGGTGAACACATTTCCTGGTAAATTAAAAGTGGTTATTAATGGAAATAAATTAACTCCTGGAAAAGATTATATCATAGGTACTGCTTGTCCGACAGTAAATGGAGAATTTACCATTTACAAAATCGATAAATCAAATTGCGAAACCATCGCAAGTGATTTAAAAAATAAATTTATTTTATTTGATTCCATAGGTAGTAATGGAGCAATCGACAAAGAATTCATCAAGCGGTTTCAGTTATCGTATAAACCAGCAGGGTATATTCAAATTGAAGAAAAAAAATTAACCTGGTCTGTCAATAGCATACAAAAATTCCCAGTGGTTTATATTTTAAGAAGTGCATTGCCTTGCAATCCAAATAAAATAAAACTGCAAGTAGATGCGCAATTAATCAACTATACTGCGAAAAATGTGATTGGTGTTATTGAAGGACAGCAACCCGATTCATTTATTTTTATCACAGCTCATTACGATCATTTAGGTCGCATGGGGAAGAAAACCTACTTCCCTGGAGGAAACGATAATGCGTCTGGCACATCGATGATATTAAACTTAATGCAGTACTTTTCATTGCCATATAATAAACCTACTTATACATTAGTTTTTATTTCATTTGCCGCTGAAGAAGCTGGTCTGATAGGCTCTGAATATTACACCAATCATCCAACAAAGGACTTAAAGAAAATAAAGTTTCTACTAAACCTTGACTTAATGGGAACTGGTGATGAAGGAATAATGGTAGTCAATGGAAGTGTTTTTGAAAAAGAATTTTTATTGATGGAAAAAATAAATTCAGATTTAAAATTACTTACAACAGTAGGCAAGCGTGGCAAAGCACAGAATAGTGATCACCACCACTTCACTGAAAAAGGGGTTCCTTCTTTTTTCTTATATACTACAGGAGGCAGGACAGCTTATCATGATATCTATGATGACGGGAAAGGATTACCTCTGGCAAAGTTTAAAGAAGTGTTTACACTGATTAGTACGTTTATTAAAAAAATCAATTGATTAGTCTACGATTACTTTTATAATCTCTGATTTCCCTTCAGATAATAAACGAATAGAATAAATCCCTGAACTCATTTGCAACTGGCTTTTCTCGAAATGAATCTTATTTAATCCGCGTTTGTAATATAATGAGTTGTCAATCATAATTGCCTTGCCGAGCTGATCAAAAATTTCTACTGTTACTTTCGAATCATTTTCCAATTCAAACACAACATCCATATTTTCATGTGCAGGATTTGGGAACACTGCTAATTTAAACTCGCTATAGTCACTATTGATTATTGCTGATCGAATATCAGAATAAATTTTTTGCCCCATATCATCAACATAAGCCAATTGGTAGTAATAACGCTTATTCAATTCAATAGAATTATCAATATAGTTATAACGAATTCCTGCATTAAAATTAAGTCCTTGCGACATATCAATCCATGCAATTTGTTCAAAGTTGTTGGCATCTGATGATCGATACAATTCAAAACCTTGAAGATTATTTTGGATATAATTAGTCATCCACTTTAACTCTATTTCAGCAGCACTCGCATTGGCATTAAAATTAATTAACTGCATTGCCAATGGTGATGGACCTTGTGCAGTACTAAACGGAGTAATTCCTGAAACAGCTAATCGTTGTACAGCAGTTACGGGTGAGACAACACAGGTTCCAGGAGCTAACACCCATGCAGTACCGCTATTTGACTGAATCGTCCAGCGACCGGCAGCATTCGTGTAATTTAAATTGTATAATGTCAAATCAAATTGACCAGAAGTAGGATTTGCATTCGCAACAAAATTCCAATATCCATTATTTAATGCAGGGGTACTATACGTTGTTCCACATTCTGTAACACCTAAGGCAACTGGCAGTACTGTATGCAAAGCAAAATTTCCAACTATATTATCAATTGCCGTTGGAAATGCATTATTATTAAAATTCAAATTTGCACGTTGATACCCTTTACTAGCTTCTCCAACAGGAAAATCATAAGCACCAAGCGTGTTTAAATATCTTCTTAATTTACCTTGAACAAAGCTGGAAGTATTTCCGGTTGTAACAGAAGCAGCTGTTCTGTTTTTAGTGCTCACTTCAAAATTATTAGTAATAATTTTTCCGAGCGTTAAATCAAGATTTCCGCTCGTATTTAAAACCATATTAGTTAGCAATGTTAATCCTGAAGAAGTATGATTCATTTTCACATTTCCAACTTCAGCACCATTAAGTCCAGTATTAGAATAAGTTTGCGCTGCAGACCCATTGAACTCTAACACACCAGTTGAAGGAATAAAATTTCCTACATTATTAAAGTTCCCTCCCACTTTTAAATTCTTACCATTCATGGTAAATACAGAAGTATTATTCGTCACTGAGAAGTTCCCTCGTGCTTCTGCATTTTGCAGAATAGAAACTTGTCCTCCTGTTTTAGTAACCGATAAATTACCGAATGCATTTGGGGCTAAAAGATTTCCATCAATATTTTGATTTACTGCTGCATTTGAAAATAAAACTGTTGATGTTGGTGCAGCCGTGAATGATCCGTAATTTGTAAAGTTCTCACAAACTGCAAGCGTAGCTGATGGATTTAATGTCAGCGTAGCACCTGGATTAATCACAATAGATTTGCAACTCGCCACAGCGGATACTACAGAAGGCTGATTTACAATACCACCTGGTATAATTGCATCCTTGGTACAATTTGGCACCGGGCAACCACCCCAATTATCCGACTTAAACCAATCGGTATCAATACCACCCGACCAATTAGAACGTGTCCCTGTTGCAGCATAATTTATTGGCGCAGCACTCCCGAAAATAATATCAAATCCACTCGTGCTGTTTGTAAAATTACTTACTACTAAAACATATTTTTCACCTGTAACTACAGGAATCCCAGCATTAAAAGCCGTTCCAAAACCAGGATAAGCTGTAGGAGAAACTCCGGCGGCGGCACTAAAGCAACCAGTTACTCCTAAATAATTATAATTACAACTAACAGGTGCAGAACCTGAAGCTATCTGAGCACAAGTTACAGCTCCCGTTCCTGCAATTTTCCAAACTGCAAAATCATAATCCGTACAAACCGTACTTGGAGCGCCAGCCCAATCTTTCGGAACAATTGAGAAAGTTAAACTCCCATTAGCTAAAATTGGAATTTCAAACCAAACAGTGCTCCTCTCTCCTGATAAAAGACAATTAGTTCCTCCGCCTGGAAAATCACAGATATTTCCAAAACTTTGAAAGCCTGGATCACCAAAGCTCATTGTTGTATCACATACCGGTAAATAAATTCCGCAATCTTGTCCATTATTAAGAGGTGCAAGTGGAATTGACGCATCTATAGCCATTACCGAATAAGTTCCGACTTCTGAACTATAACCATCTACTACTATGTAATATGTTGAACCAGCAGTAAGGCCGGCTAAGGAGACATCAGAACTATAATTAGTAGTTGTTCCACATGGAGTTCCATCATTATTACAACCTACTAACGTCATCGCCGTACCGCAAGTCCCTGAATAAATTGCAACCTGAGGATTAGTCAATGAATTTGGTATAACACGAACACGCATTTGTCCGCTAGAGGGAGCTACGACAGAATACCAAACTGTATTTAAATTATTAGGTGTAAGCCAACATCCAGGAGCAGGGGGCTCTGATGCACCACCCGAACAATTGTTTGCTCCATTCATTGGAATACCCAAAACCAACGGAATTGCATTACAAGGGAGATCATTACTTGCCCCTGAGCCAAAAGAACTAATTGAAATATTGTATTGTGCATTGGCAGGACTAGCCCATGTATCAACAATAATATAATAGGTACCAGCGCTGGGCAGTGTTATACTTCCTGTTAGCGTTCCTGAATTAGCACCGCCTGCATTTCCAATACAAGTAGTACCAGCAACACCAGGACAGCCCTTATAAACCTGAAAACCGATTGAATTTGTACTTGCCCCCGATAATGTAATGCTTAAACATTCAGGACCATTAGCAACATACGAATACACTTTGTCTTCTCCCGATTCATAAAATGTTCCGCAAGAACCCGTAGATGCGTTCGTATATTCATTACCTAAACATGCTGTAGATTCACCTGTACGTGTAAAAGGCAAAATACCAATTGCTACAGATGAACTACACGTTGCACCGGGCAATATTCCTGTTGGCGCTGTGATTGAAAGCGAGTATGGGTTACACGTTGGTGAGGCCCATGAATCTATAATTAAGTAATATGTTTTCCCCGCAGTTACATTTGCACATAAGGATTTACTTCCTGTTGCACTTTGTTCAAATGCAATACATGTTCCTCCTGTACCTGAACAGCTTGATGTCAAAGGACAACCATCATACAAAGTGATGCCGGTATAAGACCCTGATGATGTCAAAGAAATTGAAATATTTCCACTAGCATTTGGAGTGAATGTAAAAACCTCATCCTCTCCTGTATAATACAATGAGCTACCGCAGGCAATTGTGTTAGATGAAGTAATGTCATCAACTTTACCACACGTGGTAAGTCCTGCAGCTGAATAAGGCAGAGTAATCGAATTAACACCGGTCCCTAATACACATCCATTACCCGTTACAGGCGCCGATATTGTCAAGTTCGTATATGCATTACAGGTAGGACTAGGCCATGAATCTAAAATTAAAAAATAAGTCTTGTTGGCAGAAAGACATGCTGTAATTGTTTTATTCCCAGATGAAGACTGTGTTACTTGCAAACAAACACCGCCTTGACCAATTAGTGGACAACCTTCATAAAGTGCCAAATTAGTGTAAGAACCCGTTGAAGTTAAATTAATGGTTACTGTTCCTGTAGCCGTTGGGGTAAAAATCCATACACGATCTTCTCCATCAAAATAATACCCAGTACCGCAAGAAATAATATTAGAACTTGTTAAATCATTACCCGCTCCGCAAGTTGTTCCAGCACCACTACTGTAGGGCAGAGAAGGTACAGTTACAACACCACCACCCATATTATTAGGACAAGATAAAGGCGCACCAGATTTATAAACAAATGTTCCTAAACCAACCTGGCCAGCACAACTAAATTTAGTTACTAGAACTCGGTACGTGCCGGCTGTCACACACGTCCATGCTAAATATGATTGTGTTCCACAATAATCATCATTGTAACCACCTGCGACTGCAACTCCTAGATTGTTTAATATCGTAAATTGTGTATCATAAATTGATGAACCACCATCAGCTGCGCAAAAAGAAAAATAATAAGTAAATCCAGCGGCAGCAGTAAAATTCCAATAGCGTTTACCATCAATATTGGTCGTATTGGTAGATTGCCATGTTGCATTTGGTGTGATCGTGCCTACTAATGTTCCAGCCGTACATTGAGCTGAAGACTTTATAGCAACTGAACTTAATAGCACAAATAAAAATAAACGTAGAAAATATTTCATAGGCTACTACTGATGTGAACGTTTATTTAAGTATTTCATTTCTCCACGACAATTAGCTTCTACTTGCTCACCAGTTGCACCATATTTTATTAATCCTTGTAAGTTGGCATTTCTTAATATTGTTTCAGGATCTGTTGAAGTAGGAATAATTGTATTATCAATTAATAATACAAGCCAACCTTGAGCTGGACAATATTTTTGAAGTACAACCCCATCAATAACGTTTAAGCCATCTTTCCATACTTGAATAGTTTTACCCTCCGAAAAGGAGGTAACCTCTACAACTATAGAATAAAACTGATTAGTGTTTTGTGCACTAACAATTTTAAAAC